>CAURWS010000222.1:0-6353 GCA_963528485.1 uncultured Pseudomonas sp.
GGTGGAGTTCCTCGAGAACCATCCGGACTACGTGCTGACCTACCACGACGCGATCCCCTTCGACATCAACGGCCAGTACCCGATCCAGCTGCAAGGCAAGCTGCGCGGCGATGCCACGGCGCTGGAGTTGCAGAAAGCGCGGCCGATTTCGACGCTGACCACGGTGTTTCGCAACGTTTTCGACACGCTGCCTAAAGAGCTGGTGGGCGCACCGCTCAATGACCTGGTCTGGTGGTCGCTGCTGGGGGCCTACGGCAAGGGCAAGTTCATGGGCCAGATCAAGCCAGCGGCCTATCGCATGCACCCCGGCGGGGTGTTTTCCATGCGTTCGGACAAACGAAAACTGCACATGGCGCTGCAGACGTCCGGGGCGCTGGCCAACTACTACAACCGCCTGGGCAACGACGAGCTCTACGAGTACTTCCTGATGGAACTGGTGGGTTACTCGCTGTCGGCCATCACGCCCGAGCGCAAGGTGCAGACCTTGTTGCAGGTGGGCAAGAACTTCAGCACCAACATCGGCAAAAGACTGATGACGCCCTTGCGCAAAAGTCATGTTCAGTAACGTGCTGGTGGTCTGCGTCGGCAATATCTGTCGCAGCCCCATGGCCGAAGCCATGCTCAGACAACGCGTACGCAATGATCGCGTCGCCATCTCGTCGGCAGGCACTCACGCCATGCTCAGTTCCACCATTGACCCGTTTGCCAAGGCCGTGTTGCAGGTCAACGGCGTTGACCCACACGGGCATCGCAGTCGGCAGATCGACCGGCAGATGCTCCACGACGCGGACCTGATCCTGCTGATGGAACACCGTCAGATGCAAAGCGTACTCAAGCTGGCCCCCGAGGTGCGCGGCAAGACGTTTCTGATCGGCAAATGGCAACAGGAAATGGAAATAGCCGATCCGTACCGGCGCCCCCAATTAGCCTTTGAACAGACCTACGAGCTGCTCTCGCGTTGCGTCGACGACTGGCTTCCTTATCTTCAGTCAGGAGATCCAAGATAAATGACCGCTATGAACCGTACCTCCCTGGACGACGTCCAGGACTCCCGGATCGATTTGGCGACTATCTTGCGCACACTATTCGACCACAAGGGAATGATTGCATCGATTGTCGGTGTCTGCGTCCTGCTGGGGCTGACTTACGCCATCCTCGCCACGCCGATCTTCCAGGCCAACGCGATGATTCAGATCGAGCCGAAGAAAATCGGCATCGAGGGTCGTACCGAAGTCAGCAGCAAACCCCTGTCGGTGTCCCAGGCGACCACCGAAATCGAGCTGATCAAATCCCGCGCGGTGCTGGGCAAGGTCGTCGAAGACCTCAAGCTCAACATCATCCAGAAGCCTAAATACGTACCCGGCATCGGCGGCTACATGGCCCGCAACTTCAAGCCGGACCACGAAGGCGAACTGGCCTCGCCGTTGTTCGGTCTGGACAGCTACGCCTGGGGTGGCGAGAAAATCGACATCTTCCAGCTGGAAGTGCCTGACGCGCTGCTGGGCGACAAGATGACCATGGTCGTCGACAAGCCCGACAACTTCACGCTCTATGACAGCGACCACAACAAGCTGCTCAGCGGCCCGGTGGGCCAAAGCGTTGAAGGCAGTGGCGTGAAAATCCAGGTGGCTGCGCTCAATGGCCGTCCCGGGACCGAGTTCACGGTCATCCGTCAACGCACCCTGACGTCTGCGCTGGATTATCAGGACCGCCTGAAAATCCTCGAAGCGGGCAAGGATTCCGGGATCGTCTACCTGTCGATCCAGGACCCTGATCCGGTACTGGCCAAACGCATTCTCAACGAAGTCAGCCGCCTGTATGTGCGTCAGAACGTTGAACGCAGCTCGGCCGAAGCCGCCCAGCGTCTGGAGTTTTTGCGCTCGCAACTGCCTGCCGTGCGCAAGCAGCTGGAGCAGTCGGAAATCGCCCTGAACAACTTCCAGACCGGCGCCAAGTCGGTCGACCTGAGCGTGGAGACCAAATCGGTGCTCGATCAGGTGGTCAAGCTGGAAGGCACGCTGTCTGACCTGAAAATGAAACGCGTAGACGTCGAACGCCTGTACACCCCTGAGCACCCGACCTATCGCGGCCTGATGACTCAGATCGGCCAGGTCGAAGCGCAAAAGGCCGCACTGCTGAAGAAAATCGAAGCCCTGCCTGCCACCCAGCAAGAGCTGCTGCGTCTGAACCGTGACATGCAAGTCACCTCGCAGACCTACACCCTGCTGCTGGACAAGAGTCAGGAGCAGGACATTCTTCGCGCCGGCAGCATCGGCAACGTGCGTATCATCGACAACGCCGACGCCAATGTCGAAGAGCCGGTCAAGCCGATGAGAAAAATCATCGTGCTGGTGGCGGCCCTCATCGGCCTGCTGCTGGCGGTGGCGACCGTATTCGTGCGCCAGGCGTTCTACCGCGGCGTCGACAACCCGGAGGTGATCGAAAACCTCGGGATGCCGGTGTACGCCTCGCTGCCGTTTTCCCGTCAGCAGGAACGCATGGACAAACTGGGCAGCCGCTCGGGCAACAAGGAACCTCGCCTGCTCAGTGTCAGCGCGCCGACGGAACTGGCGATCGAATCGCTGCGCAGCCTGCGCACCAGCCTGCATTTCGCCATGCTCGAAGCACGCAACAATGTGCTGATGATCTCCAGCCCTACGCCGGGCGTGGGCAAGTCGTTCGTCTCCAGCAACCTGGCGGTGATCATTGCCCAGACCGGCAAACGCGTGCTGCTGATCGACGCCGACATGCGCAAAGGCTACCTGCACAAGCTGTTCAACCTGACGCCCAAGCACGGCCTGTCCGACACCCTGGCCGCGCGGCTGACAAGCAAGGAAGTGATCAACCACACCGAAGTGCGCAACCTGGACTTCATTTCTTGTGGTTTCGCGGCGCCCAACCCGTCGGAGCTGTTGATGCATGACAACTTCAACAAGCTGATCACCGACCTGTCGCCGCTGTACGATCTGGTGATCGTCGACACCCCACCGATCCTGGCCGTCACCGACGCCACCCTGGTGGGCCGTCAGTCGGGCACTTGCCTGCTGGTCACCCGCTTCGGCCTGAGCACCGCCAAGGAAATCGAAGCGTGCAAACGCCGCTTGATGCACAACGGCATCCTGATCAAGGGCGCGATTTTCAACGGCGTACTGCGCAAGGCCTCGACGGCCGACTACGACTGCGCAGCCTACGGGTATGACTACACGACGGTTCGCAAATAAATAGCGTGCCCCGCGCATACGCAGGGCATGACGCATTAGCAGTAAAGGAGACGTTCATGGCCAGGACCATTGCAGTGATGCAACCCTATCTCTTTCCCTACCTGGGTTACTTTCAACTGATCGCCGCTGCCGATGTCTTCGTCCTGGGAGACGACCTGCAGTACGTGCGCTCTGGCTGGGTCAATCGCAACCGCATTTTGCACAACGACGAAGCCCGGCTGATCAGCTTCCCGCTGAAGAAGGACCGTTTTGAGCTGCAGATCAACCAGCGCCCGCTATGCGATCACTTCCCCGACGAAGCCGAGCGGCTGATTGCGCTGATCGGCGAGAGCTACCGCGAGGCGCCCTACTTCGCCGAGGTCATGCCGCTGATCGAGCGCCTGATTCACTTTCCACAACAGAACATCGCGCTGTACGCCGAACATGCGATTCGCGAAATGTGTGCTTATCTGCACATTGTCACGCCGATCATGCGCAGTTCCGATCTGATTCTGGGCAGCCCTGTCGACAAGCAGGAACGCATCATCCGCATCGCCCACACCTTCGAGGCGACGACGTTCATTACGCCAGAAGGCGGCTCGGTGGTGTACGACCGCGACCACTTTGCGCGCAACCGCCTGCTGGTGCGGTTCTTCCGGATGAACCCGGTGGAGTACCGCCAGTTCCGGCAACCTTTCGTCGCCAATCTGTCGATCATCGACGTATTGATGTTCAACTGCGTCGAGCAGGTCCAGCAGATGCTGACGCAGTACCAATTGGACAAGAACCCGCCCGCAGCCGACGCCGAGCCCGGAATGCTGGCCAGAATGACGCACCACCCTGAGCTTGTATCAACTCTGTCGAACCGGATTGCAGTGGAGTGATCAATGATGTCTCAAGCCGTCAGCACCTCGAATAACCCAGCGCGCTGGTACCTGATTCAAACCAAACCCCGCCAGGAAGGCCGCGCGCAGGAACATCTGCAGCGCCAGAGCTTCGAATGCTACCGTCCGGTCAAGCATGGCGAGAAAAAACGCGGCTCCCGTGGCCCGTCCGAAGAAGAGCTGTTCCCCGGCTACCTGTTCATCCGCATGGACCAGACCCACGACAACTGGTACCCGATCCGGTCCACCCGTGGCGTGGCACGCATCGTGACCTTTGGCGGCATGCCGATCCCGGTCCAGGACGAGCTGATCGACCAGATCCGCGACCGCCTGCTGGCCCCTGCGCCCAAAGTGACGTTCCAGCAAGGCGAGGCCGTGCGCATCACCGCAGACGGTTTCAACGATATCGAAGCGATCTTCCTCGCTGCCGATGGCGATGAACGCGCGGTGATTCTGCTCAACCTGCTGCACCGCGAACAGAAAGTGACCCTGCCGGTGAGCAGCCTTTCGCGGATGGAAGCGCGGGTGAGCTGAAACCCTGCATATCTCTGTGCAAATGCGTCCCCTGTGGGAGTGAGCTTGCTCTCTCCCACAGCTCGGGTTTTGCCAGCCCAATTGTGATCACCCCCTGATTTCCAACACACAGATTCCCTCGGGGCTGATGCTTTCAGCCTCTTGAACCCCTTCGCCCGGAACTCACCATGACTTCAAAAACGACTCTGGTGACGCTCACCTATGGTGACCGTTTCAACTACCTGCACACGCTTGTCAGCCGTTCGCTGGAAAGCCCGCTGATCGACCGGGTGATCATCGTCAGCAACGCTTCGACATCGCCGCTGGAAACCCTGCGTCGCACCTGGCCGGATCAGGTCAGCGTGATTTACATGCACGAAAACACCGGCTCCGCCCGCGGCTACTCGGTGGGGATTCAGGCGGCTCTGGATGCGGGCGCCGAGCACATCTGGCTGATGGACGACGACAACGCGCCGACCATCAATGCCATCGCCGCGCTGCACCGGGTGCTGGAAGAACGCAAACTGATCGACGGCGAAGAGAAAGCCGCTGTACTGGGCTTTCGCCCGACCCATCAGGCCGACATCGCCGCCGGGGTGCCGAAGCGTTTCGCCATCCAGCGCCGCTCCAGTTTTTTCGGTTTTCACATCGCCCAGCTGCCTTACAAGATCTGGCGTCGACTGCCATGGGGCGCGCCACAGGCCACCAGACCGTTGTCAATGGTGGAATTGCCCTTCGCCACCTACGGCGGCCTGCTCGCCCATCGCAACCTGTACCGCAAGATCGGCCTGCCGCTCGACGCGCTGATGCTCTACGCCGATGACAGCGAATACACCTGGCGCATCACCGCAGGCGGCGGGCGGATCTTTCTGGTGCCCGAGGCGGTGCTCGATGACCTGGAAAACTCCTGGAACATCAAGGCGCGCACCAACAACATCTACGAGAGTTTTCTGCTAGGCGGCTCGGATTTGCGCGCCTACTACGGCGCACGTAACCAGGCCTGGTTCGACAAGAACGTCTGGGCCAACTCATCGCTGCTGTACAGCCTCAACCGCTGGGTGTTCTTCCGCCTGCTGCGGCTGATCGCCAAGCAGCGCGGCGCCGAAGAGCGCCTGAGCCTGATCGAAAAAGCCATCCGTGACGGTGAGTCCGGCGTACTGGGTCTGAATCAGTCGTATCCACTATGAAAATACTGTTCATCAGCAGCCTGTATTCACCCCACATCGGCGGCGGCGCGGAGATCATTCTTCAGCGCACCGTCGAAGGCCTGCAACAACGCGGCTGCCAGGTCAGCGTGCTGGTGACCGGTCCCGATGCGGGGCTTGCGACCGAAACGGTCAATGGCGTGAAGGTCTACCGCGCCGGTTTGCATAACTTCTACTGGCACTTCGGCGCACAGCGTCCGGGGCGCCTGGCACGGCTGGGCTGGCACCTGCGCGACCGCTACAACGGCGCGATGCGCAGTTACGTGAAAGACGTGATCAACATCGAGAAGCCGCAACTGGTGGTGTGCCACAACCTGGCCGGCTGGTCGGTGTCGGTGTGGGATGAGATCAGCGCGGCGCAGCTGCCGATCGTGCAGGTGCTGCACGACATGTACCTGATGTGCCCCAGCAGCAATATGTTCAAACGCGGCCAGTGCTGCCAGCAGCAATGCAGCAGCTGCCAGTCGTTTCGCAAGGGTCATGATGCGCGATCGGCGCAGGTGTCCACGGTGGTGGGGGTCAGCCAGTTCCTCCTCGACAAGCTGCAAAAG
>CAURWS010000223.1:0-6342 GCA_963528485.1 uncultured Pseudomonas sp.
TGATGAGCTGGCGACGTTGGCGGGGGAATTGAACACGGCCATCGGGCAGCTCAAGCTGCGCGGCTGAACCCTTCGGCGATATCGCCCTCCCTGTGGCAGTGAGCTTGGTCACCAATGCTTTGTGTCATCCAGCCTGGCTCTTCCTGACTTGACCCTTCGTGAGCAAGCTCACTTCCACGAGGGAAACGTCGGGAATGCCATGCAGAGCCCACCGATTGTTTCCCCCCATGCTGGCTATGACGCCGATAGCAATCCTCGATTCGCCCTTGGGCAACAGCAGGCCTATTCTGAACCCATCGAAAACGGTTCTTATTCAGGCTTTACGAGGTACGCATCATGCCCAAGTTCATCGCCAACCTGCACCTTGAAGCGCTTTTCAGTGCGCACAAGCCCGGCCCGTCATCGAACCGGGTGCTGTCGTCGATGGCATTCCCGCTGTCGATCGTCTCAGGCCTGTTGCTGCTGGACGGCGCGCTGAACGCCAGCATCACCTCTGCCGGCATCGGCATTCTGGGGCTGATTGCAGCTCAGGCGATCAAGGCCCGAGGCCAGTAAGGTCTCGGGGCTGATCGCCCTTCCTTTCTGTTCACCCGAACACGGTCACCGTCTGACGGCTGATCGCGACCAACTCCCCTTTCGGGCTCCACAGCCCCGCCGCGACGTGGCCATAGCCATCGCGGGCATGCTCGATCAGCGCGCGGTATTGCGTCCAGTCCCGGGTCGTCATCTCTGGTAACGGCTGCACAAACTCAATGGTCCACGTCAACGAACTGCCCGGCGCCGGTTTGCTCAGGTGCGGCAACACCGCAGGCGGCCAGGTGTCGACCAGCGCCAACAGATGCGCTTCGGTCAACTTTTCCTCTTTTGCATCGCGCAACCGCGCATAGCCGCCAATGGCCGGAGACGGCGTGTTGCTGTATGGCAGGCCGCCCAAGGCCCAGCGCAGGTCGATGTGGCGCAGGTATTCGGGCATCACCCCGGCAATGAACGGGAACTCCGGCACTTCGTCGACCGCCTTGAATTCAGGTGCAGAGTCCGCAGCGACGGCGATCATCGATTCACGCGGCGCACCGAAGCTGCCCTGAACCAGCGTCACGGTCTCGCCGTTCTGCACCGCGCGGCCCAGCACCTGGCTGACGGCCTTGCCCTCGCGCAGAATTTCGACTTCAAAGGAAATCGGCACATCGATCGCCGGTGGCCCGACAAAACAGATCGCCAGTGAGCGGATCGGCCGATCCGCCGGGACCTTTGCGCGCATAGCTTCGAACTGCAGGGCGGCGATCAGGCCGCCAAAGCAGGAGCGGCCCTGAGCCCAGGAGGCGGGAATGCAAACGGACTGCGGGGTTTCGCGCACCGCGTCGAGCAATTCGGAAAAAATCATCGGACACTCCATGTGGCTCGGCAGACATCGTGTCCGGATCTTAGCGAGGCGCTGCTCCCTGAACAGCGCTCATAACTGCCAATCCTGCGGCCTGATCGGGATCAATGGCTCTGTGATTCACCAAAGCAGGCTCGAAACAGCTGATCCAGCGCCTTGTCCGATTTTTCCTCGGCGCGAAGGATGCCCAGTCGCCATCCCGCCACACACGGCGACAAATCCGACTGCTGCTCGGCCTGCGCCAGCCATTGCAGGTGGTCGTGCCAGTCGCCCAGCGCGCCTTGCGCCGACTTCAGGCGTTTCTGCATGCCCTTGGGTTGATGGCTGAGTTCGGGGTAGGCCTCGGCGGCATAGCGCACGCGCTTGATCAGCAGGCGCAAGCGATGGCGGTCATGGGCGGGATCGGCCATGGCCTCGCGCAGTTGCTTCCACTGTTTGTCCATGCGCTTTTCGATGCGCTGACGCAGCTTCTTCAGCAGGCCATGGCGCTGTTGCGCGCGCAGAAACGAAGGCAGTTGATCGAGCACGCCCAACAGGCGATTCAATTGCGCGGATGTCGCTACCTTGGGGCACGCTGAGTCCAGGTATTTCGTGCGTTTGAGGGCGGCCTGATCCTGGCCCTGCTCGCTCAGGAAAGCGGCGAGCACCTGCATGTCACGCAGTGGCGTGGTCAAGTCGCCCACGCCCTTGGCGGCTTCCTCGACCTGATCCATACCCGGCAACCCGCGCAGCGGCCGCAGCACACTGCGCAGACGCCGCACGGTGGTGCGCAGGTCATGCAACGCCTCGCTGTCGGTGGAGGCCGCCAGCCGTGCATGACAGGCCAACAGCTTGACGTTGAGACTGAGGATCTCGGCGATCAGGTGATCGACCATGGCAGCCATGAAACACACTCCTTATTCATTCGTGGGGCGAGATGTCCTTCGCCGCTGACAGACGCCAGGGCAAACGCCGGCGCAGGTATTTCAAACGGCGGCGCAAATGCCCCACCGAGCCGGACGCACCGGCGTAACGCTGTGCTTCGAACTCTTTGGCGAACGCTTCGATCGCATCGGCATGGGCCGGAAAACGCTGCGCCGCACGCAGCGCAAATGCCTGTGCACCCTCTCCCGCCTGACGTCTGAGACCCTGGCGGGCCAGCAATCGTTCGAAGGCCGCAAACAGGCGCAGCTGCGAGTCGCTCTCGCGCCGCCAGGGCTTGAACAGCCACAACGCCAGCAGCGCCAGAATCGCCGCTGCACCACCTGCGAACACCGGCGCCTGAAAGCCCGAGAACCAGCGCCCCAGCACCTGCAACTGCTGCTGACCCTGATAACCCAGCACCCAGCGCTGCCAGCCGTAGTTGAGGTTATCCCAACTGAGGCGAATCGAGTTGAGCCAGCCCAGGTGTCGGTAACGCAGGGCCGACATGGGGGAATCGGCCAGAAACTCCTCGTCTGGCGACAGCGCCTGCTCCAGCCCCTGCTCGATGCGGGCCGGGGCGACGGCGGCGGTCGGGTCGACACTGCGCCAGCCCACTCCGGCCTGCCAGTATTCGACCCAGGCGTGGGCGTCGAGTTGGCGCACGCTGATGTAATGACCGTCCGGATTCAGCTCGCCGCCCTGATACCCAGCCACCACCCGCGCCGGAATCCCCGCCGCGCGCAGCACGAAGGTCATCGCACCGGCGTAATGGGCGCAAAACCCGGCGCGGCTGCCGAACAGGAAATCATCGATGCTGTTGGGGCCCAGTGCAGGCGGCTTCAGGGTGTAGTGGAACGGCTGCTCGGTGAAATACGACAGCAGGTTGTCGACCAGCGCGTCGGGCTTGGGATAGCGACGATGCAGGTCCGCCGCCCATTCCCGCGCTTCAGGGTTGCCCTTGGCGGGGAGTTGCAGATCCTGCATCCGCCCGCCGTCGCTGAGGGCTGTTTCACGCACCGCATCGGGCCAGGAATCGACGGTGTAGAGCATCGATTGGTCGATGGGCCGCCGGCGCTGCCAGCGGAAGTCGGTCATCTGCCGCACGCCGTCAAGGTCCGGCACGCCCACGTCCAGGGTCATCAGCCAGGGTTTGCCGGTAGGCTCCAGCACCACGCTGTAACTGAGTTTGTCGCCGGTTTTTCGCCAATCCGGCGCATCGGGGACCTGAGCGCGGGACGACTGCGACCAGCGTCGGCCATCGAACTGCTCCAGGGTCAGGGCTCTCCAATATTGCTGATCGCGGGGCGGGATCGGGCCGTCGAAGCTGGCGCGAAACACCAGCGCAGCCGACTTGCTCAACTCGGCGATGTCCCCCGGCGCCATGCTGTCGGACAAACCGGTCAACGCCTTGTTGCTCGGCTGTGGCAGGGACCACAGCGGGTCCAGACGCGGAAAGAACAGGAACAACAGCAGCATCAGCGGCACGGCCTGCAGCAGCAGCTTGCTCGCCAGCATCAGGGTGCCAGCGGGTTTGCTGGCCAGGCTCGATTGCTGCAAACCGATCAGCGCCGCCAGCAAGGTGACGATGGGCAGCAAGGTGAACAGCCCCCAGAGCAGACCGTCTTCGAACAGATAACCGACCGCCACGCAGAAGAACCCGAGGAAAATAAGCACCAGGGCGTCGCGCCGGTTCTGCATTTCCAGCATTTTCAGGATGAAGGCCGCGATCAGCAGCGCGGCCCCGGCATCGAGACCGACCAGACTGCCCCGCGCCAGAAAAATCCCCCCCGCCGTGCCCACCAGCAACCCGGATTTCACCCAGGTGCCTGGCATGCGTACGCGCATGCGAAAAATCTGAATGCGCCAGAACGAACACGCCAGCCACAGTACCAGCAGGGAAACGGGGATGTGCAGCGAAAACGGCACAATGACCAACGCCTGGGCGATCAATAGCCAGTTCAGGCTGACCCGAGGGATGGGCTTGCCGAGGTTGGCGGAGGTCATGACCACCCCCTGCGCACCCGCGTGTTCATGCCCGCACGCCGTAGAGCGCCAGTTGCCGCAGGCAGGCCTCGCGATGAGCGTCGCCGGTGTCTACTGCCGAGAGAAACCCCGGCAGGCGCAGGGCGAACGGTTGCTGGCGCTGGGACAACTCCAGCACCCAGTAGCACAGGCGCGACAGACGCTCTTCGATGTCGCCACCCAGGGCCATGAAATCCAGGCACAGGTCATGGCCGCTCAAATCGGTGAACTCCTTGACCATCAAGCCCTGACCTCGGGACCAGGCTTTCCAGTGCATGCGGCGCATGGAGTCGCCCGGTTGCCATTGGCGCAACCCTTGGTAGTCATCGACGCCCTGCCCTTGGATGGCCTGGCCGTCGTCTTCGGCATGGGGTTGCACCCCTTGCAGCAACGGCATGCTGCCGGGCACGGGGCGCGGGTAGATCAGCACGGTCTGCTCCAGATCCAGCCAGCTCCAGGCGCGAAAAATACCCAACGGAAACACGCTCTCGACCCGCAGACGCGGTGCCCGCAGCCAGCCCCGGCGCGCAGCTGGCAGGGTCATCGCGACCTCCACCTGACGCTGCGCATCGACGTCGGTCTGCTCCAGTTGCTCGCTGTCCCAGCCCAGGGCGATGGCCTGATGACCACCCGACGCGCTTTCCAGGCGCAGGCGCAGTTGCACGGCTTCGCCCACGAACACCGAACGGGCATTGCTGGCGCTGAGGATCAGGCCACTGAAATTGCGGTAGGTGTGCAGAATCGCAAGGATGCCCACCGAGAGCATAAGGAAGGTCAGGCCGTAGGCGAGGCTGTTCTGATAGTTGATCGAGACCAGCAGCAACAGGAACAGTACGAGTGCGTAAGTGCCGCCGACCCGAGTCGGCAGGATGAAGATTCGGCGGTGATCCAGCTCGATCCGCGACGCCGGGGGGATACGGCGCCCCACCCAGCGCTGCCAGACCGGTTTGAACTGTGGCATCAAAGCACCGGCACCTCACGCAGCAACCATTGAACCAACGCCCCGCCGCCATGCCCGGTCGGATCGGTGCGCTCGCGCAGGCGATGGCCGATCACCGCAGGCAAAATCGCCTGAACGTCTTCAGGAATCACGTAATCGCGCCCGATCAGCAGCGCCCACGCCCGCGCCGCCGACAGAATCGCCAAGCTCGCCCGAGGCGACAGGCCATAGGCGAATTGTGGCTGGCTGCGCGTGGCATCGACCAGGCGCAGCACGTAATCGACCAACGCATCGCTGGCCCTGACACGGCGCGCCTCTTCTTGCAGGGCTGCCAGTTCAGTGTGGTCGAGAATCGGCTCGATGCGCGGCAATAACTCGCGTCGGGACTCGCCCAGCAGCAAGGCTTTTTCCGCAGACCGCGCCGGGTAACCCAACGACAGACGCATCAGAAAGCGGTCCAGTTGCGATTCGGGCAAGGCAAAGGTGCCGCCCTGACTGAACGGGTTCTGGGTGGCGATGACAAAAAACGGATCCGGCAACAGGCGGGTTGCACCTTCGATGGTCACCTGGCCTTCTTCCATCGCTTCGAGCAATGCGCTCTGGCTTTTCGGCGTGGCGCGGTTGATCTCGTCGGCCAGCACCAGTTCGGCGAAGATCGGCCCGGGATGGAAGGTGAATTGCCCGGTTTCCCGGTCGAAGATTGACGTGCCGAGAATGTCCCCCGGCAGCAGATCGGAGGTGAATTGAATCCGCTGAAAGCTCAGCCCCAGTACGCGCGCCAGCGTGTGGCTCAAGGTGGTCTTGCCCATACCGGGCAGATCCTCGATCAGCAAATGACCTCCGCCCAGCAGACAGGTCATGGCCAGACGCACCTGGGGCTCCTTGCCCAGCACCACTTCATTGATTGCGTTCAGACACGCATCCAGTTTTCTGCCCATCGGAAAGCCTCCCCAGGCGACTGCTCTTGGCTAGTAGGACTGCAGCAGATGCCAGACGTGCTGCCACTTTAAAGTCAGCGTAGGCGGTTTCGCCAGAGCGCAGAAAGGGGAATGAGGGGATTTATTGCGAATCGATACCAAAGTCGTGCAAACAGTACCTG
>CAURWS010000224.1:0-6330 GCA_963528485.1 uncultured Pseudomonas sp.
GTGCTGGTGCTGCACGACATGACTCAGGAGCGGCAGTACATCGCCAACCTGTCCTGGCAGGCAACCCACGACGCCTTGACCGGCCTGGCCAACCGCCGCGAGTTCGAATACCGGCTGGAGCTGGCGCTGGCAGGCCTTGCCCATCAGCCGGCACGGCATGCAGTAATGTTTCTCGACCTGGACCAGTTCAAGCTGGTCAACGACACCAGTGGTCACGCCGCTGGCGACGAGCTGCTGCGGCACATCTGTGCGGTGCTGCAGCAGGGCATTCGCGAAGGCGACACGCTGGCGCGGCTGGGGGGCGACGAGTTCGGTATCCTGCTGGAAAACTGCACGCCGGAGGCTGCCGAGAAAATTGCCGAAGGCCTGCGTCAGGCTGTAGAGAGTCTGCATTTCGTCTGGAAGGGGCGGCCGTTCATGACCACCGTCAGCGTCGGTCTGGTGCACGTGTCCAACACGCCGACCACACTGGAGGCTTCGCTACGCGCGGCAGACATGGCCTGCTACATGGCCAAGGAAAAGGGCCGCAACCGCGTGCAGATCTACCACGACGACGACTCGGAGCTGTCCACACGCTTCGGTGAAATGGCCTGGATTCAGCGACTGCACATGGCGCTGGAGGAGAACCGTTTCTGCCTGTACTCACAGGAGATCGCTCGCCTGGGCCGTGATGGCGGGCCCGGCGACGGTCATGTGGAGATTCTGCTGCGTTTGCGCGACGAGTCGGGTCGCCTGATCCTGCCGGACAGCTTCATCCCGGCCGCCGAGCGCTACGGCATGATGACCACCCTGGACCGCTGGGTGGTGCAGAACGTGTTCAAGATCATCTCCGAATGCCTCAGCGACAATCACCGTAGTGGCCCGATGGCTGTATGTGCTATCAACCTGTCTGGCTCCAGCATCGGTGACGACGCTTTTCTCGAATATTTGCGACAGCAGTTCCAAATCTACGCAATACCGCCTGAACTTATCTGTTTCGAGATCACCGAAACCAGTGCGATTGCCAATTTGGGCAGTGCTATCCGGTTTATTAACGAACTTAAAAGTCTGGGATGCCGTTTTTCTCTGGATGACTTCTGTGCAGGCATGTCGTCATTCGCTTACTTGAAACATTTGCCTGTGGATTTCCTGAAGATTGATGGCAGTTTCGTAAAAGACATGCTCGACGATCCGGTCAACCGGGCGATGGTGGAAGTGATCAACCATATCGGGCACGTCATGGGCAAACAGACGATCGCAGAGTTCGTCGAGAGCCACCAGATAGAGCAGGCGTTATTGGAAATCGGTGTGGACTACGCTCAGGGGTACGTTATCGAGCGACCGCAATTATTCACCTGTGAATGTCTGCACGCACGGCCCGCGAGGCAGACTCCAATGTTGTTCAGCGCACCCGGGACTTTTCGCTGAACGACCCCTATGCAACACAACATAAGGAGCTACACAGTGATCGATATGTTCATTCGAACCGGTCCGCTGATGGATGCCAGCAGTTACCCCGCTTGGGCACAGCAATTGATCAATGATTGCAGTGAAGCCAAGGCACGCGTGGTAGGGCATGAACTTTATCAACGTATGCGAGATGGTCAGCTCAGTTCCAGGACCATGCGCCAGTACCTGATTGGTGGATGGCCTGTAGTTGAACAGTTTGCGGTCTATATGGCCCATAACCTGACCAAGACCCGTTTTGCCCGTCACCCGGGCGAAGACATGGCGCGTCGCTGGCTGATGCGCAATATTCGGGTTGAACTCAATCATGCCGATTACTGGGTAAACTGGAGCGCGGCCCATGGGGTCACGCTGGAAGACCTGCAAGCGCAGCGCGTTCCGTCAGAGTTGCACGCACTCAATCACTGGTGCTGGCACAGCTGTTCGTCGGAGCCTCTGGTGGTCGCCATTGCAGCCACCAACTACGCCATCGAGGGCGCGACCGGTGAGTGGTCTGCTGTCGTATGTTCGCAAGAGACATACGCAGATTTGTTCCCGCCGGACAGTCGCAAGCGCGCCATGAAGTGGCTGAAGATGCACGCGCAGTACGACGATTCTCATCCATGGGAAGCGCTGGAAATCATTTGCACCCTGGCGGGTAACAACCCCAGCGAGCAATTGCAGGCCGACCTGAGAATGGCCATCTGCAAGAGTTACGAATACATGTACCTGTTCCTGGAACGCTGCATGGTTCTGGAACGCCCTCAGGAAGCGAACGCCCCACTTCGCGAACGTCGGTTCGCGGTTCGTGCCTAAGCGCGCTTAACCCGCCATCTCGAGGCGGTTGCGGCCTTGGCGTTTGGCCGCATACAGGGCGGTGTCGGCGCGACGCAACAGGCTGTCGGGGGATTCCCCCGGCAGCAGCGTCGAACAGCCCAGGCTGACGGTCAACTCCACGGCGCTGCCCTGGACCGGATAAGTGAGTTGCAGTGCCGCGTGCCGCAGGCGTTCGCCTACCAGCGCGGCTGACTCACGACCGGTGTTGGTCAGCACGATGAGAAATTCTTCCCCGCCGAACCTGAACACCTGATCGATGTTACGCAGGCGATCCTTGATCGTATCGGTAACCGCGCGCAGCACCTCATCGCCCGTGGCATGGCCGTGGGTGTCATTGATGGTCTTGAAATGATCGATGTCGACCATCAGCACCGACAGCGGCTGCTGCTGGCGACGGGCGATCTCGATCTCGCGGGTCAGCGACTGCTCCATGGCAATCCGGTTGCCCGCGCCGGTCAACGGATCGCGCAGGGCGCTGAGGTTCGCACTTCGATAAAGCAGGGCGTTGCGAAGCGGGTACAACAGGCTGCTCAGCAGCGATTCGAGCTGCGACAGCTCCTCTTCGCTGAAGCGCCGGTCACGCTGAAAGCCCAGCTCGCCCAGCTGTTCGCCTTCGTAGGTCATGCGGTAGCTGGCGCTGTGACGCACACGCTCGCCGAACTCCAGACGCAGGTCGGTGCCCAGATGTTTGTAGGTGAGCGCATTGAGCGGGATCAGCTGTTGCACGTTGTCGAAGAACATCGACAGAATCTTGTCCGCTTCCAGACTGCTCTGCAGCTGCATGGCCAGTTTGCGTTGCAGCTGTTCATGGCTGAGCGGCGCCTGCGCAGGGCTCTGCGCAACTGCAAGGCCATGGCGCTGGAGTCGTGCACTGTCAAAATCAATGGCGTTGGTTCGTGTTGGAAAACTCATGTTTCCGCTCCTGCGCCTCTTATTGGGCTTGCTATCGACAGAGCGAAAGTCGTGCCAGTTTTTCCGGTTGAAAGGATCGTCATAGGAATCAAACAGTTAGCGTGAGTTGGCAGCGCGGGGGTGTCCCGCGGCGCCTTGGATTTGACTAACGTAACGGTTCGCAGACCAAAGGACTACACAGAGGCGACGGAAAACCGCCGAGTGGATAAAAGGTCGATGCCAGGTGCCGCAATCATGTGCCTTCGCACCGGGCTGGCGGACACCTGTGGGAGTGAGCTTGCTCACGAATACGGCATTTCGGGCTGCTCAACGGTGACTGACACACTGCTTTCGTGAGAAGCCTCACTTGCACACAATCACCGCACACAGGTCGTGAGCGAACAGCAGGCTACTTCTTCTGCGCATCGAACGCCTGGCCACTGATGCCCGCGCTGTCGGGGCCCATCAGGTACAGGTACACCGGCATGATTTCTTCCGGCGTCGGGTTGTTCAACGGGTTTTCCGCCGGGTACGCCTGGGCACGCATGTCGGTACGGGTGCCGCCGGGGTTGATGCTGTTGGCGCGCACCGAGGCGACGTCTTCCAGCTCATCGGCGAGGGTCTGCATCAGGCCTTCGGTGGCGAACTTGGACACCCCGTAAGCCCCCCAATACGCGCGACCCTTGCGCCCGACGCTGCTGGAGGTGAACACCACCGAGGCGTCTTGGGACAGCTTGAGCAGTGGCAGCAGCGTGGCCGTGAGCATGAACGTGGCGTTGACGTTGATGTGCATCACGCGCATGAAGTGCTCACCCGAGAGCTGCTCAATGGGCGTGCGCGGGCCGATGATCGACGCGTTGTGCAACAGCCCGTCCAGCCGCCCGAATTCAGTCTCGATCATCGCCGCCAGTTCGTCGTACTGATGGGGCAGGGCGATTTCCAGATTGAAGGGGATCACCACTGGCTGCGGATGACCGGCGGCTTCGATTTCGTCATAGACGGCGATCAGGTTCGATTCGGTCTTGCCCAGCAGCAGCACCGTCGCGCCATGGGCTGCATAAGTGCGCGCGGCGGCGGCGCCGATGCCACGGCCAGCGCCGGTGACCAGAATGATACGGCCCTTGAGCAGGTCGGGGCGGGTCGAGTACTTGAACATGGTGGCCTCGTTTCTTATTGATCGGTGAGCGCCAAATCGCCGTGATTGCGCTTCTGCCGAAGGCGTAGGAGCGCGTGCATCACTTAGCAACTGCACAGGGCGTTGTCCAGCACCCGACGCAATTCCAGCGGATGATCCACCACCACATCCGCGCCCCAGTGATCCGGGTTGTCATGGGGATGAATATAGCCGTAACGCACCGCAGCGGTTTTAGTCCCCGCATCGCGTCCGGATTCGATATCGCGCAGATCATCGCCCACGAACAGCACGCTGGCCGGGTCCAGGTCGAGCATCTTGCAGGCCAGCAACAGCGGCTCGGGGTCAGGCTTGCTCTTGGTCACATGGTCCGGGCAAATCAACACCGCAGAGCGCTGATCCAGCCCCAGTTGCTCCATGATCGGCTGAGCGAAGCGCACCGGCTTGTTGGTCACCACGCCCCAGATCAGCTTCGACTTTTCGATATCGGCCAGCAGCTCGCCCATGCCGTCGAACAGCTGGCTGTGGACTGCGCAGTCTTTTTGGTAACGCTCCAGAAACTCCAGGCGTAGCGCCTCGAATTCCGGTTCGTTCGGCGACATGGCGAACGCCGCCGAGACCATTGCCTTGGCGCCGCCGGAGATCTCGTCGCGAATCAGCTTGTCGTTGACCGGCGTAAAGCCTCGGTCGGCCAGCATGGCCTGGCAGATCGCGATGAAGTCCGGCGCGGTGTCGAGCAGGGTGCCGTCCATGTCGAAAAGAACCGCTCTCAAGCGCATGACTCAGGCCCCCTTCAGCGTCTGGATCATGTAGTTGACGTCGACGTCGGAGGCCAGCTTGTAGTGCTTGGTCAGCGGGTTGTAGGTGAGGCCAATGATGTCCTTGACCTCAAGACCCGCCTGGCGGCTCCACGCGCCTAGCTCGGACGGGCGGATGAATTTCTTGAAGTCATGGGTGCCGCGCGGCAGCAGGTTCATGATGTATTCGGCGCCGATGATGGCGAACAGGTAGGCCTTCGGGTTGCGGTTGATCGTGGAGAAGAACACCTGGCCGCCCGGCTTGACCATTTTGTAGCAGGCGCGAATCACCGACGACGGATCAGGCACGTGTTCGAGCATTTCAAGACAGGTCACCACGTCGAACTGCTCGGGCATTTCTTCAGCCAGGACTTCGGCGGTGATCTGGCGGTACTCCACGCTCACACCGGATTCCAGCTGATGCAGTTGAGCGACTGCCAGTGGCGCTTCGCCCATATCGATGCCGGTCACGGTGGCGCCGCGCAGGGCCATGGCCTCGCTGAGAATGCCGCCGCCGCAACCGACGTCCAGCACCTTCTTGCCAGCCAGGCTGACGCGCTCGTCGATCCAGTTCACCCGCAGCGGGTTGATGTCGTGCAGCGGTTTGAATTCGCTGTTGCGGTCCCACCAGCGATGGGCCAGAGCCTCGAATTTGGCGATTTCGGCGTGGTCGACGTTGCTCATGTGTGATCCCTCTAAAACGTTGAATTCGGTGTCAGGTCACGGCGCAAACCATGACATTGCAATGCGGTTCAGCCCTTGGCGGCGATGCGGTTGCCCCAGGCCCTGGCGGTCCGGATCAGCGCGGCTTCGTCCATGCGCGTCAGGCGTTTGTCTTCAAGCAGTGGTTTGCCGGCGACCCAGACGTGGGTCACGCAGTCGCGGCCGCTGGCATAAATAAGCTGTGAAACCGGGTCGTAGATCGGCTGTTGCGCAAGGCCCGACAGGTCGAACGCGACCATGTCCGCGGCCTTGCCCAGTTCCAGCGAACCGATGCGCTCTTCCATTCCCAAGGCACGGGCACCATTAAGCGTGGCCATGCGCAGGGCGCGGTGGGCATCCAGCGCGGTGGCGGAACCGGCGACGGCCTTGGCCAGCAGGGCCGCGGTGCGGGTTTCGCCCAGCAGGTCCAGATCATTGTTGCTGGCCGCGCCATCAGTGCCGATCGCCACATTGACCCCGGCCTGCCACAGCCGTTCGACCGGGCAGAAGCCACTGGCCAGTTTCATGTTCGACTCGGGGCAGTGA
>CAURWS010000225.1:0-6315 GCA_963528485.1 uncultured Pseudomonas sp.
GAGCGCTGTGGCCATCCATGGCAACAAGAGCCAGAACGCGCGCACCAAGGCCCTGGCCGACTTCAAGGCCGGCAGCGTGCGCATCATGGTCGCTACCGACATCGCCGCGCGCGGTCTGGACATCGACCAGCTGCCGCACGTGGTCAACTTCGAGCTGCCTAACGTCGACGAAGACTACGTGCACCGCATCGGCCGTACCGGTCGCGCGGGCCGTACCGGCGAGGCGATCTCGCTGGTCGCGCCGGACGAAGAGAAGCTGCTCAAAAGCATTGAGCGCATGACCAAACAGAAGATCGCCGACGGTGATCTGATGGGCTTCGACATCAACGCCGTCGAGGCCGAGAAGCCCGAAGTGCGCGAGCGTCCGGACGTGCGCAACCCGCGCAACGCCCGTGGCCCGCGTGGCGACGGTCCGAAAGGCGGCGGTGGTGGCGGTGGTCGCAAGGACAAAGGCAAAGACAAGGGCAAGGAAAAAGACAAGCCCGCGGCGGCAGCAGCCACCAGCAGCGGCGAACGTGCGGCCAGCAATCAGCAACGTCGCCAGAAGCCTCGTCAGGGCACGCCGTCCAGCGAAGCGCGTCAGTCCCAGCCTCCGGCCCCCCGCACCGATCGTGATCCTGAAGAGTTTCTGGACGACGAAGTCGACAACTTCGGTAACCGCGCCGACTACGTGAGCCCTTATCAAGGCAAGAACCAGCAGGGCCGCAATCGTCGCCCTGGCGCCCCCGCCACAGGTGCCGCTCCAGCACCTCGCGGCCAGGCACCAGGCCGCAGTGGCCCACGCGGTGGTTCGGGCACCGGCACCAGCAATGGCGCAAGCGCTCCGGCCAAACGCAGCGGGCCACGCAACGGTTCCGGCCGTGACGGTCAGGCCCGCCGCGAAGACCAGCCCCGCAATCGCCGCCCGGCCCGTGACGAGCAGCCAGCGCGTCAGGAGCCCGCAGTACGCGGTCCTCGTGACGGTCAGCCAGGTCCGAAGATCATGCACAAGGAATCCAAGACCGACCGTTTCCCTTCCCCCGAGTTGCTCGATCAGCTGCCAACCCGCCCACGCGGTGAAAAACCGGCTCTGCTGACTCGTAATCGCGAAGGTTAAGCCGCTCGCATATGAAAAATGCCCCGACTGGTTCGGGGCTTTTTTTAGGGGTCGCAATCCCGGTTTCTGTAGTCCGGCTTGCCGGCGGCAGCGATTTCGAAAACGCCACCGCCGGCAAGCCGTGCCACTACAGACAGCCGCGACCATCCAGATCAAAAAAAAACGCCGACCCTGAGGTCGGCGTTTTTGTTGCTGCAGCCGTTGTTACTTGGCTTTGACGCCTTCGAACGAGATGTCCAGGGTCATGGTGTCCGACTGCGGACCCAGATCCATCATCTTGCCGAAATCAGAGCGTTTGATGGTGGTAGTGCCTTCAAAGCCTGCGCGGTAGCCGCCCCATGGATCCTTGCCTTCACCCAGGAAGGTGGTCTTGACGGTGACCGGCTTGGTCACACCGTGCAGGGTCAGGTCGCCGACAACGTCAGCAGTGGTTTTGCCATCGGCGTTCTTGCCCACGTTCGTGACTTTGGTGGACACGAACTTGGCGTCAGGATAGGTCGCGACGTCCAGGAAGTCCTTGCTGCTGATGTGCTTGTCACGCTCTGCATGGTTGGTGAAAACGCTGGCGGTTTTCACGTCGATGTTGATTTTGCTGTCTTCAGGTTTGGCAGCGTCGAAGCTGAAGGTACCGCTCCAATCCTTGAACGAGCCGTAGATGAAGCTGTAGCCCAAGTGGCTGATCTTGAAGTTGATGAAAGCGTGCTGGCCTTCCTTGTCGATGGTGTAGTCAGCAGCCATTGCCTGACCGGCCGACAGCAGCGCGGTACCCAGAGCCAGTGCAGCCAGTGTCTTTTTCAACATACGTCGTCTTCCTGTGTAGTGAGTCGAATTCAGGCCTTGCGGCCAAGCATGCGAATGAGTGTGGCATCACGATCGATGAAGTGATGCTTCAGGGCGGCCAGCCCATGGAGAACCGCAAAGATCACCAGGGTCCAGGCCAGGTACAGGTGCACTTCGCCAGCCACGTCTGCCTGGTCGGGCAGTCCGCTGATCAGCGCAGGCACTTCAAACAGTCCGAACACCGGAATCCCGACACCGTCTGCGGTGGAAATCAGGTAACCGGCAAACATCACCAGGAACAGGTCCAGATAAAGGAACGCGTGCCCCAGTTTTGCGGCCATGCGCACCAGCCGCGTGTGATTGGCCGGTGCTGGCGGCGGTGGGCTGACAAAACGCCAGACCACTCGGATGAGCATGAACAAGAACAGCGTGATGCCAATGCTCTTGTGCAGATCAGGACCCGCCTTGCGCCAAGTGTCGTAATAACCCAGCCCAACCATCCACAGCCCCAGTGCGAACAACCCGAAAACGGTCAGCGCGACGCCCCAGTGCAGAACGATGCTGACCCAGCCATAGCGTGAAGAAGAGTTGCGTAACTGCATGCTAGCGTTCCTGTAAGAGCAGCCCGTTGAAGCTGACGGAAAGACTATCGGTTTATCTATCGAAAGAAAGCGCAAAATTTCGCTTTGAAATATCAGGAAATACGATTGAAATTTCCCGTCATATTTTTCTTCACCGAGGATTAACGCAACGTTATCTCCGCCCCATAACCGCCATGATCACTCCCACAGGAGGGCATTGCCACATACACGCTGCCTCTGTCTTCCCAACGTGTACAACACTCTAGACGCTGCCGTTATTCGCCAGACGAAAAAAAAGGCGCGGTATTTAAACCGCGCCTTTTCATTGATCCCGATCAGCGATCAGTTCTTGCTGTCCGCTGCCGGTGTGGCAGCCTTGTCAGTCGCCTTGGCGGGCGCTTTCTTCGTGGCGTCAGCCTTGGCCGGAGCCTTGTGGGTGGCTGCCGGTTTGGCCGGGGCCTTTTTGGCAGGCTCTTTCTTGGCCGGTTCTTTCTTCGCCGGGGCTTTCTTCACAGGTTCTGCAGGCTTGGCAGGCTCAACCACCGGAGCGGGCGGCGGCGTGACAGGCGCAGGAGCAGGTGCTGGAACCGGCGCGGGCGCAGGAGCAGGCTCTGGCGCTTTGTCGGCAGGTTTCGGCTCTGGCTTGGAGCCGCCGAACATGTTCGAGAAGAAGCCGCCAATGCCGCCGCTGCTTTCCTTGGCAGGCTCAGCTGCTTTCGGTGGTGCGACCTTCACAGGCTCGAACGACTTGCCCGCTGCCAGGTCCTGAACCTGACTTGCCGCACGCTGACCGGTGCGCAGGGCGCCTTCCAGGGTGCCCGGGTACAGGCTGTCGGTGTGCTCACCGGCAAAGGCTACGCGCTGCAGGGGTTTTTCCCACAGACGCCAGTACTTGCTGATCTGCCCAGGGCCGAACGCCAGGTAGGCGCCTCCGGTGGACGGGTCGACGCTGGAGCGACGGATTTCATAACCGGTGAACGCACCGCGCGCCTGTGGATAGAACGCGTGCAGACGAATCAGCACCTGATCGACCATCTGCTTGTCGCCGAACGCCTGCATGATGCGGGCGTTGTCGCCGGACAGGTTGATCACGGCATTGGCGCCGCCCTTGAGCGCAGGTTCGATCCACAGCATGCCCAGACCGGTATTGCTGTAGACCTCGCCGGACATACGCGCCTTGCTGTCCCAGACCGGGTTCTTGAACTTGAGCATGATCTGGTCGTGCCAGCCGTAGTTGGTGCTCTTGATCGCGCCCTGATGCTGAGCGTCCAGCGCCGGGGTCAGCTGAATCTTGCTCAGCGCGCGCAGCGGCACGGCGAGGACCACGTACTCGGCCTCGTAGCCCACCGAACCGACCTTGACGGTGACGCCGTCCTTGTCCTGGTTGATGGCCGACACCGGGGAGTTGGTCTTGATCACTTTCAGTTGCTTGACGAACTCATCGACCAGCATCGCGCTGCCACCGGGCAGGCGGGCAGCACGGCGATCGCGTTCGTCGACATTGCGATTCACACGGGACTGCTGTGCCAGATACAGCAAGGAGAGGCGCGAAGGTTCGTCGTAACGGGTACGAATCTGCTGGTTGATCAGCTGACGCGCGGTCGGCGGCAGGTTCAGACGGTCCAGCCAGTTGGCGACGTTGATCTGGTCCAGCGCGAACAGCGTGCTGTTGGCGGCCGGGTTTTCCGGATCGGTGATGGATTTGGCCATGTCGTCGAGCGCCGCTTCGTAGCGCTTGATCGCCTCGGCGGTGGCCGGTTGCTTGGCGGCCAGATCCGCTGCGGAGAAGTACTCGCCTTCGATCAGGTAACCCGGCGTACGCACGAACTCAGGCGCAGGCACCGGCTTGAGCTTGAAGCGGTCCAGGTACTGGTTGAGCACCGGCTGCGCCTTGGCATTGCCGATCCACTCGCTGCCCACCAGGGCCGAACGGCCGCCGACCACCGGCTTGGCTTCCAGCAGCGTGACCTGCCAGCCCTTGTTTTGCAGCTCATAGGCTGCTGTCAGGCCCGCCAGGCCACCACCGACGACAATCGCCGTATGCGGCTTATCCACGGCCTGCGCCTGCGCGCTGACCAGCCCAACCATCACCAGCGCACAGGCGCGCAGCCAACCAGAAAGCATTCAGCGAACTCCGGAACAAACGTGGGAATTGTCGGATTTTCTTGTCCGATTCTTCAAAGAGCGCGCAGGATACGCCAGCCGCGAAAGCCCCGCCAGCAATGTCCGTCGGCGTTGTTTCTGGCGTCAGACTTATGTGAAAAGAAGGCGCTAAAGGTTGTCCCGTCGCCATGCAGCGCATAGGCTTGCGCGATTGTTTTGCCCTCGCCCCGCGCGAGCCGTACCTGGAGATGACCAATGGGCCTGAATGATCAGTGGATGCAACGCGACCTCAAGGTTTTGTGGCACCCCTGCACCCAGATGAAAGACCACGAAAAGCTGCCGCTGATCCCGATCAAGCGCGGTGAAGGGGTCTGGCTGGAAGACTTCGAAGGCAAGCGTTACCTCGACGCCGTCAGCTCCTGGTGGGTCAACGTGTTCGGCCACGCCAACCCGCGCATCAACCAGCGCATCAAGGATCAGGTCGATCAGCTGGAACACGTGATCCTGGCCGGCTTCAGCCATCAACCGGTGATCGAGCTGTCGGAGCGTCTGGTGGCGATGACCCCGGAAGGTCTGACGCGATGCTTCTACGCCGATAACGGCTCGTCCTGCATCGAAGTCGCGCTGAAAATGAGCTTTCACTACTGGCTCAATCGCGGCAAACCCGACAAGAAACGCTACGTCACCCTGACCAACAGCTACCACGGCGAAACCGTGGCGGCGATGTCGGTGGGTGATGTGCCGCTGTTCACCGAGACCTACAAAGCGCTGCTGATGGACACCATCAAGGTGCCGAGCCCGGACTGCTACCACCGCCCCGAAGGCGTGAGCTGGGAGGAGCACACCCGCACGATGTTCGCGGTGATGGAGCAGACCCTCGCCGAGAATCACGAAACGGTCGCAGCAGTGATCATCGAGCCGCTGATTCAAGGCGCGGGCGGCATGCGCATGTACGACCCGATCTACCTCAAGCTGCTGCGCGAGGCCTGTGATCGCTATGGCGTGCACCTGATTCACGATGAAATCGCCGTGGGCTTTGGCCGCACCGGGACCATGTTCGCCTGCGAGCAAGCCGGTATTCGCCCGGACTTCCTGTGCCTGTCCAAGGCCCTGACCGGCGGCTACCTGCCGCTGGCGGCGTGCCTGACCACCGATGACGTCTACGCTGCCTTCTACGACGACTACCCGACCCTGCGCGCCTTCCTGCACTCGCACAGCTACACCGGCAACCCGCTGGCCTGCGCGGCGGCACTGGCGACCCTGGACATCTTCGAGCAGGACAACGTCATCGAAAACAACACGGCGCTGGCCCAACGCATGAAGAGCGCGACGGCGCACCTGGCGGATCACCCCAACGTCGCCGAAGTGCGCCAGACTGGCATGGCCCTGGCCATCGAGATGGTGCAGGACCAAGCCACCAAGGCGGCCTACCCGTGGCAGGAACGCCGCGGCCTGAAGGTCTTCGAACACGCCCTGACTCGCGGTGCATTGCTGAGACCGTTGGGCAGCGTGGTGTATTTCCTTCCGCCGTACGTGATCACGCCGGAGCAGATTGATTTCCTGGCCGAGGTGGCCAGCGAAGGCATCGACATCGCGACCCGCAGCAGCATCAGCGTGGCAGTGAGAGAGAATTTCCATCCGGATTTTCGTGATCCGGGCTGATTGGAATTAAACACTGACCTGTCAGATTGAGCAGAACTTGTGGGAGCCGGCTTGCTGGCGAAGGCGTCAGGTCAGACATTGCTGCACTGACGG
>CAURWS010000226.1:0-6297 GCA_963528485.1 uncultured Pseudomonas sp.
GCTCAACCGTTTCGTCCGGGTTCCAGCCGTCTTCCACCCAGTCCGTGGCCGACACACGCACAAACAGCGGCAGCTCTTCAGGCCAGACCTTGCGCACCGCTTCGGTGACCTGAAGCGTCAGGCGAATGCGGTTTTCGAACGAGCCGCCATATTGATCGCGGCGCTGATTGCTCAACGGCGACAAGAACTGATGCAGCAGATAGCCATGGGCGGCGTGGATTTCCACGACACTGAAACCTGCTGTCAGCGCACGTTTCGCGGCGTCGACGAAGGCTTGAATCACTGTCTGGATCTGCTCTTCTTCAAGGGGCGTGGGTGGGGTGTGTTGCGGGTCGAAGGCGATCTTCGACGGCCCCCATGGCGTCCAGCCACCCTGGTCTGCGGGGATGCTGCCGTGTTTGCCCAGCCATGGGCGCCAGGTGCTGGCCTTGCGCCCGGCATGGGCCAGCTGAATGCCGGCGACGGCGCCTTGGGCCCTGATAAATCGGGTAATGCGTTGTAGCGGCTCGATCTGTTCGTCGCTCCAAATGCCAAGGTCTTCGGGGGTGATGCGGCCATCGCGGGTCACCGCTGCCGCCTCGGTAAAAATCAGTCCGGCGCCACCCACGGCTCGACTGCCCAGATGGACCAGATGCCAGTCATTGGCCAGGCCGTCCTGGGACGAGTACTGGCACATCGGCGAGACCACGATGCGATTGCGCAGCTCAAGCTGACGCAGGGTGTAGGGTTCAAGCAGCAGGCTCATGGGCACCTCTCAAGTCGCGTTAGCAGGTCCTTTTGTTCTGAACCTAGAGCCTAGTCGACAACGTGAGAGAGGTAGCGGTTCCTGCCGGGAAGTCAGCGCGGGGAAATGTGCGCGACCATCAACTGCACGGTTTCATTACCGCGAAACTCGTTCAAGTCCAGCTTGTAGGCCAGCTCGACCCAACGCACGGTCGGGTTCGGCCAGACATCGCGGTCAACGCCAAAGGCAATGCCATCGAGTTTCACGGTGCCGCATTCAGTCTTGAGTACCATCTTCAGATGCCGCTCGCCGACCACACGCTGCTCCACCAGCTGGAATACGCCATGAAACAGCGGCTCCGGAAAGTGCTGCCCCCACGGCCCGGCATTGCGCAGCGCACGGGCCAGTTCCAGATGAAACTCCTCGACCGCCAGCGTGCCATCGGACAGCAGACGCCCGGTGAGGTCCTCTTCAGTGAGCTGACGACGCACTTCGGCATCGAACGCCTCGGCGAACGCCGGGAAATTCTCCGCCGGCAACGACAGCCCGGCGGCCATGGCGTGTCCCCCAAACTTGCTGATCAGCTCAGGGTGCTTTGCCGCCACAGCGTCCAGCGCATCGCGAATGTGGAAGCCCGGCACCGAACGCGCCGAGCCCTTCAACACGCCCTCCCCCGCACTGGCAAAGGCGATGGTCGGGCGGTGATAACGCTCTTTCAGGCGCGAGGCGAGAATGCCGATCACACCCTGGTGCCACTCAGCCTCATACAGACACAGGCCGAACGGCATTGACTCGACCGGCAAGTCCTTGAGCTGGGCCAGGGCTTCGCGCTGCATGCCCTGCTCGATGGACTTGCGGTCCTGATTGAGCTCGTCGAGCTGCACGGCCATTTCCCGCGCCAGGGTTTCGTCATCGCAAAGCAGGCATTCGATGCCCAGGCTCATGTCGTCCAGACGCCCCGCCGCGTTCAGACGAGGGCCAAGAATGAAACCCAGGTCGGTCGAGGTGATGCGCGATGGCTCGCGGCGTGCGACTTCCAGAATCGCGCGCAGCCCCGGACGCGCGCGCCCGGCACGAATGCGCATCAGGCCCTGATGCACGAGAATGCGGTTGTTGGCGTCCAGCGGCACGACGTCGGCCACGCTGCCCAGCGCCACCAAGTCGAGCAACTCACCCAGATTCGGTTGCGCACGGCCATTGGCCTCGAACCAGCCGATCTCACGCAAGCGCGCACGCAGGGCCATCAGCACATAGAACATCACGCCGACACCCGCGAGCGCCTTGCTCGGGAACGTGCAGCCGGGCTGGTTGGGGTTGACGATGGCATCAGCCGCCGGCAGCTCGTGACCCGGCAAGTGGTGGTCGGTGACCAACACCTGCAAGCCCGCCGCCTTGGCCGCTGCCACGCCTTCGACGCTAGAGATGCCGTTGTCCACGGTCATCAACAGGTCAGGCTGACGCTCCAGCGCGACCTTGACGATTTCCGGGGTCAGGCCATAACCGTATTCGAAGCGGTTGGGCACCAGATAGTCGACGTGGGCGGCGCCCAGCAGACGCAGGCCAAGGACACCGACGGTACTGGCGGTCGCGCCATCAGCGTCGAAGTCACCGACGATGAGGATACGCTGGCGCTGCTGCAAGGCAGTTACCAGCAGGTCCACCGCTGCATCGATCCCCTTGAGCTGCTGATACGGGATCAACCGCGCCAGCCCCTTGTCCAGCTCCTCTTGGGACACCACGCCGCGCGAGGCGTACAGACGGGTCAACAAAGGTGGCAGATCGCCAAGAAATGGCAGGGTGTCGGGCAACTGACGTGATTCGATGCGCATGCGGGTTCCGCTGATGTTCTTCTGTTGAAGCTAGATGTGGGGGGTTTGAGAACGGCGATCAGCCGCGCTCACCCGCCAGCCATTGCAATTGCACTTCGTGCTGACCGCGATCGTCGGTCACGAAGATTGTGCCTTCGCTGATCATCACGTCCCACTTGATAACGCGGGGCATGTCCTTGGCCAGGGTTTCCAGCACTTCCTGAGGCACGGCGGCGATGTTGACGTTCTTCAGGGTCTTGACCGCTGGCACGATCTTGCCTTCCCACACGCGCAGGCTGCCGTAGGCCAGCAGACTGGTGCGTTCGGTGCGACGGGAGCACCAGGTCAGGCGGTCGGCATCGGGCTGGCCGACTTCGATCCAGTGCAGCACGCGGTCATCCAGGCTTTTTTCCCACAGGGCTGGCTCGTCAACGTCCGACAGACCGCGACCAAACGACAGGTGCTCGCTGTACCAGAACGCGTAGGCCAAAAGCCGCACGGTCATGCGCTCTTCGGTCTCCGAAGGGTGGCGGGCGATGGTCTGTTTGACGTTCTCGTAAACCCCACGATCAAGGTCGGTGAGGTTGAGTTCAAATTTGTAGGTCGTGGACGGCTGGGCCATGAACGGACTTCTAAAGACGGGAAAGGCGCCAAGTCTAACCGATGCATGGCCATTGAACGACCAGACTCGATGATTGATCGCCACCACGGCGTCAATGAGCGTGCGAAGCGTCGGCACAGTGCTTTACTGATCCGCAGGTGACGAGTGTTAAACAAATGGACTACAACGCCGATACCCTGATGCGAGACCCTCTAGAATGAAGTTCACAGAGCGGCCCGTTGCGCAATCAGGCCCTGGTCCCCGGGGTCGTGCCAGCATCGCCTCCAGTCAGTTTTTTCGGGATTTACATCGACGGATGGTCAATCGCTACCCGCGTTTTCGCAAATCGGGGCTCTTTGTCCTGCTCGCAACATCGGTATTGAGTACGACGCCCGGCACTGCGCACGCCAAGGAAACCCTGACGTGGCTGCTGCGTGATTTTCCACCGCTGACCATATCCGCCGGCCCGCAAACCGGCCAGGGTGCCATCGACAGGCTGATGCCCGAACTGATCGCGCGGATGCCCGAATACAATCACCAGATCATGCACGTCAACCGCGCGCGCGGCACGCAGATGCTTCAGGACCCTGACGTGTTCGCCTGCGACCCGACCCTGTTATGGACGCCCGAGCGGGATAAAACCATTCTGTTTTCGATCCCGACCTACGCCACGCCGGGCAATGGCGTGACCATCGAGAAAACCAACCACGAGAAGTTCGCGCCGTTCCTCACAGCAGACGGCCATCTGGATCTGGCCGCGCTGCTGGCGAGCAATACCGTCAAGGTGGGCATCGTTGCCGAACGCAGCTACGGCCCGACCATCGACAAGATCCTGCGCACAACCGCGCAGCAGGACAGCCTGATTCTGCATTACGGCAATGCGGCGGTGGGGAGCATGTTGCAGATGGAACGCATGGACCGTTTTCAGGCGATCGTCAGCTATTGGCCGGAGGCGCGCTATCACGCTCAGCAGCAGAACATCCCGCTGACGGAACTGGAATTTTTCTCGGTCAAAGATGCGCCCAAGTATCAGTTTGCCCACATCGGCTGCTCGAAGACCGACAAGGGCCGGGCCGCAATGGACGTCATCAATCGCGAGATGCGCGTACTGCGGACCACCAAGCTGATCGGCTTCTACGCGCAATGGATGGTCAAGAAAGAGGAATACCTGCACGACGCGCAGACATTTTTCGACGAGCCCGACAACTGAAATTCCGGGCAAAAAGAAACCCCGAGCAGCGGGGAGACTACTCGGGGTCAACCGTGGTCCATCTTGGACCCGTACGGCAGGCAGCGGAAACACCGGAGCACAATGCCTGCGCCTGCCGTAATGGATAGGAGCCTATTGAATCGAGAAGGTTCCCCACCGCTCAGACAAAAGCCTGACCGGCGGCGAAATTGTTGACCTGTGTCGCATTACGCATGGCAGCGATGACGCACGGCTCGATACGCCCTTCCGCCACCATCAGATCGCGGTGCAACCCGTCGACCACGTCAGTCAACTGACGCTTGTCACACAATTGCGCAGCGCAATAGGCACGTTCGATCACGATCGCACCGGCTGCATTTCTCAGCGTCACCAGACGCTCGCCATTGACCCCGGCCGGTCCCAGGCTTGCCTGATACGGTGCCAGGGCTTCGCTTAGCAGTAAGCTGATATTTTCCATCGGGATCACCACTCAACAGTTTGAATGCAAAGGTGCTTATCAATGACCATCGGCACCCGCGCAAAGTTCTGTGCGCCAAACACCGGACGTTATACTTCGGCCGCTCAATGGAGCATGCCTGCCGAATGTGACAGCTGGAATTCAGACTCATGACCTCAACGCCTGGAGCTCAAGCCGTACCTGCGCCAGCGCCTGTTCGACACGCTTGCACTCAGTGATGTCGGTCCATCCCCCCATTACCCCCTGCAACCGGCCATCCGCGCGGTAGAACGGCGCACGCCATTGCCGGATGTCTATCCGGCGGTCCGCCAGCACCAGCACGCTGTCTGTCAGCACGGCCTCGCGGGTACGCAAAAGCGCCATGTCATCGGTGTGCATCTGCTCGGCCTGCCCAGGGGGTATCAGGTCGACATCGATCACCCGCCGACCGCTCATCTGCTCGAAGCTGATGCCGATGCTGGCCTCGTAACGGCCATTGCAGCAGACCAGGCGCCCTTGCAGGTCTCGCACGTAAACCGGGTCGGGAAGCCCTTGCAGCAGCGCCTGAGTGAATGCCTGTTGATCATGAAGCTGCTCTTCAATTCGCTGACGTTGCGCGATCAGCCCATTGAGGCGGTTCTGCCAGATGAACGAGACCAGCCCCAGCAAAATGGCGATCCCGCACATCCAGTGGACCCACTGCGGAATCCGTTGCCAAATGGACGGCTGCGGCAACATCGTCCCCAGCCATTTCATGCGAATGGCGCGCATTTCAGCGACAGGAAATTCATCCAGAGCCTTGTTGAGGATGCTCAACAGCTCGGGCTGAGCCTTCAGTACCGCGAAGCGATCGGGCGACCACAAGCCGTCGACGCTACGACCAACCTTGAGATTTCCAGCTGGATAGCCCCAGGCACCCGCCTCGTTCTGAATGGTCGCCTGTGCATGACCGATCTCAACCAGCCTGCGAGCCTCCGTATACGTCGGCACAAGTTGCAGCCGTACCTGCGGATAGCGAGTCTGGATGAACTCCAGCAAGGCGTGACGCATGGGCATTGCCAGCACTTTCCCGGACATCTCGGCCAGCGTGAGCGGTGAGGCATCATCGGCGCGCACCACGTAAACCCAGTTGTTGCCGCCATACGCATAACTGAAATCCAGAAACATCCTGCGCCCGGGCGTCTCGGCCAGGGTAGTGTTCATCTCGGCGTTGCCCGTACTCAGGGTCTCCAGTACGGCCTGGGTGGAGGGCATCGACAGATGAACGAAATCAATCCCGGTCATGCGTGATATGCGCTCGAGCACATCAATGTTCAGCCCGGTCCACTGCCCTTGCTCATCCTTGAAAATGTAAGGCGGATGATGGGTGGACGCGACCGTGACCTGCGGGTGCCGACGCACCCATTGCTGCTCGTCCGCGCTCAGGCGAATCCTCTGCCCCTCGACCTCGGCCCCCAGCCCCGAAGTCCAGCGCCTGTGGACCTCCCGGTTCAGCGACTCGTCCAGGCTACTCAGAGC
>CAURWS010000227.1:0-6279 GCA_963528485.1 uncultured Pseudomonas sp.
CGCCTCAGCTCATGCAAAGGCATTTCTTTCAGAAGATCCTGATAGAGCTGTTCGGAGTGGGCACGTGACTCGGGTGTCATGCGCGCTTGCAGCTCGGAAAATTTCTTAGCCATTCATCAGGCCCTCTTTTCGTAACGTTTCCAGATGCTCGTCGTAGAGAAGGTCAGCCAAAGGAACGTGAACGTCGTACCAGCGATCCCTCCCGGTCTTGTCTCCACCCACCAATAGCAGCGCGCAACGGCGCGGGTCGAACGCATACAAAACCCTGATAGGACGGCCGCCACTCTGCACCCGCAGCTCGCGAAGGTTGCCATGCCGCGCGCCTTTGATCGAGCTGCTATGAGGGAAGCCCAGAGCGGGACCAAACTGCGCGAGCAGCTTAACGCTTGCCGCTATGGAGGCCTGATCGTTCGCTCCCAAGGCATCCCACCAACCACCGAATTCGTCCGTATATTCAATTTCCCAATTCATCGAGAAACTCTGACGAAAGGGAATTATAACCTCAATGGAATATCTCGATGCATGATGAAGGAAAATTCCGAAATCCCGGAGAGTAAAAGAGGCAAATCGACGGCAAGATCTGCGCAACTCCAGCGATATACCTCCCCTCACAATCATCAGACTTGATCAATCACCGCGATGGATCTTTAATTCATCGCCTTGAAACACCCGGTCACCAATCCTCACCCTCAAGCATGGATCAGCTCGAATGAACGGCTGAAGTCCATGCCCGTGAGTGTCGGGATCAATGGTTGTATCTCCACAGAGCTGATCGATGACAATGTCCGCCGCCTTGACGCTGCAAAGAGCTTGGTCCCGCCCGGAAAAGATGCTGATGTCCGGCAGCCTGCTGGCGGTGCTCGCGATCCTGGCCATCGTCACCTGGCTGTTGATCCGTGAGTACGGCAACGCGACTGACATGGCCGTGCGTTCGGCGAACAATGTGGTGCAACTGATTGATGCGGATGTGCAACGCAATGCGGACCTGTATGACACTTCACTTCAAGGCATGATCGCAACGTGGCAGCAGCCGGAAGTGATGTCGATTTCCGCGCAGTTGCGTCAACAGGTGCTGTTCGACCGCTCGACCGCCGCGCCCTACAAGGGCGATCTGGTGGTTCTGGATGACACGGGCACCATCGTCGCCGATTCGATTTCGGTGATTCCCCGCAAGGACAATTTCTCCGATCGCCCAAGCTTCACCCAGCACAAGGAAAATACCTCTCTGGAGCTGGTAGTGGACGGTCCGTTCAAGTCTCGCTGGGGCTTCAAGGATTGGTGCATCAGCTTCAGCCGCCGCATCCCCTCCGCCGATGGTCGCTTCGTCGGCGTCGTCTCGGCGTCGATGCGCCTTGCCTATTTCAATCGCCTGTTCCGGGGGCTGGACGTCGGCCAGCACGGCACCATCAACCTGATCAACGCGCATGGGATCATGCTGGCCCGGGAGCCGGAGAAGACTGAGCGCACGTTCATCGGCCAGGACTTCAGCCAACGGCCGAACTTCCAGCGCATCCTGAAGCAAGCGAGCGGCAGCTTTACCGCGACCTCGGATCTGGATGGCGAGCAGCGGCTCTATACGTTTTCGCGGGTCGGTGATTTGCCGCTGATCGTGGTGGTCGCGCAATCGCGGGACGAGGTGTACGCGGTCTGGAAACGCAACGCTCTGTTGGTGTCGGGCGCGACCGGGCTGTTGTGCCTGGGGATTCTCTGGCTGTCATACCTCTTGGGCAAACAGCTGCGACTGAGGCTGCGGGCCGAGCAAGAACTCGCCGAGCTGGCCGCGACCGACGGCTTGACCGGGCTGGCCAACCGCCGACGCCTGGACATGGTGCTCAAGCAGGAATGGTCGCGCAGCATGCGTTCCGGCACACCCCTTTCGCTGTTGATGATCGACGTCGACCATTTCAAGGCCTTCAACGATCGTCATGGTCACCACGGCGGCGACGTCGCGCTGCGCAATGTGGCCAGAACCCTGGCCGCCATTATTCGTCGGCCTGGGGATCTTGCCGCGCGATACGGCGGAGAGGAATTCATGGTGGTGCTGCCCGGAACCGATCTGCAAGGCGCCAAGGCCCTGGCCGAGAAGATCAGGCTGGCGATCGAAGCGTTACCGCCTTTTGCCAGCGACAAGCACCCCGTAACGGTGAGCATCGGCATAGCCTCGCAACGCCCTCGTTCCGGCGAGAAGCAAACCCAGCTGTTTTCGCAGGCCGATAAGGCGCTCTATCAGGCCAAGCACAAGGGCCGTAATCGCGTGGAGTATCCGATTGACAACAGGAGCCCTGCTCCATGAATCGTATCCATAAAAAAACGCCAGACTGGCTGGCGTTTTCCTGATCTCACACTGGATCAGCTGGCTCTGCGCACGGAGTCACGCAGGGCTTTGACTCCGCACGGAGTCACGCAGGGTTTTGACTTTATCGTGGTTGGCCTGTACGCCCGCCAACTGACGTTGAATCAGGCTGGTGACGCTGACCGGCAGGTTTTTCTCAACCGCTTTCTGCGACGCTTCTTTATAAGCCTTCAGTGCATGATCTTCGCCGCGCTCAACTTCGTTGAGCACCGCTTCGTCGCTTTTACCAGTGACGGCGGATTTCAGTTCGACCCAGAGGCGGTGCAGACCGCCGGTAGCGCTCGAGGAGTCGTCTGGATCACCACCGAGTGCACGCACTTCAGCCTGAAGCTCTGCAACCGCGGACTTGCACCCACTAGAGCGAGAAAGGAAATACGCTTTGATTTCAGGGTTCTTGATATCTTCAGCGGCAGTATGAAAGCCTTTTTCGCCATCGATGCTTGTTTCGATCAGATCATTGAGTACCGAGATCGATTCTTTATTGATATCTGTCATTTTGCAGTTCCTTTCTGGCAGGTTAATGGATGAGTTGATGTACCCACACTCCATAAAAGGAGTATTGCAGACCTCGTGCCAGCTTTTCATAAAATAATAAAACTATATTTATCAATGATTTAACTGAATTCCAATACAGAGCGGGGTCGCTTTCTGCATGATCTGTGCATTGGCGCGCATGCAGAATGCACGTATCTTCCAAGTTCACTGAAAAAGACCAACGGCGGTGTCATGAATCCCGAGAAACTTAAACTTCTGGTGACCCGTGAAATGCCTTATGGCAAATACAAAGGGCGCCTGTTGGCCGATCTGCCGGGCGATTATCTGAACTGGTTCGCACGCAAAGGCTTTCCAGCAGGCGAACTCGGCAGCCTGTTGGCCCTGATGCACGAGATCGATCACAACGGTCTGTCGGCTCTGCTCGACCCCTTGCGCACCCGCCCCCGAGAGCCTCTGCGAGAAAGCCCGTTGAAAACCCCGATTCGTTTTTCCTGACCCCTGACGAGACGAGCGACCGATGCCCCCCGTTCAACCCGCTGCAAAGGTTTCAGCCTTCGAACGTGCGCGAGACGAAGGTTTCTGGCAAGACATCGCACGCCAGTACGACGTCGAGCCCGGCCCGCTCAACTTTGAGCACGGCTATTTCGGACGCATGACCCGCGAGGTGCTGCGCGCCTACGAGCAGCATCTGGCGTACGTGAACCGCAGCAACTCGGTGTACGTTCGCCAACGTTTCGATACACAGGACAGCGAGGTCATTCGCGCCGATCTGGCTGAGCTTCTTGACGTCGTCCCTCGTGAAGTCGCCCTCACCCGCTGCGCTTCCGAATCCCTGCAAACGCTGATTCGCAACTACAACGGCTTGCAGCCAGGGGATCAGGTGCTGATCAGCGACCTGGACTACAACAGCGTGCAGACCGCCATGCGCTGGCTGGCTAAATATCGCGGGGTCGAGGTGATCGAAATCCGCCATGATCATCCTGCCAGTTACGACTCACTCATCAACGCCTATCGCGAAGCTTTCGCGGCTCATCCGCGGCTCAAGCTGATGGCGCTGACTCACGTCACCCACCGCACCGGCCTGGTCATGCCTGTTCAGGCCATCGCGCAAATGGCGAAGGCGCAAGGCATCGATGTGATGCTCGATGGCGCCCATGCGTTGGGGCAGCTGGATTTCAAGCTCGATGAGCTCGGTGTGGCCTTCGCCGGCTTCAACCTGCAGAAATGGATGGGCGCGCCGCTCAGCCTCGGCTTTATCTACATCCAGCAAGACCGTATCACCGCCATCGACCCGGACATGGGTGATGCGCGCTATGCCGCTGACGACATTCTCGGTCGCGCACCCTACGGCACACCGAACATTCCGGCCTTGATGACGCTGACTCAGGTCTTTGCCGAGCACCGGGCCATTGGCGGCTCGGCTGTGAAAGGCGCGCGTCTGGCGTACCTGCGTGACCTTTGGGTTCGCGAGGCGCGCAACATGGAAGGCATTGAAGTGCTGACCCCGGATGATCCACGCCTGTATTGCGGCATCACTTCGTTGCGCTTTACCCGTCATGCCGATCAACAGCTCATGACCCAGCGGTTGCTGGACGAACACGGCATTTTCGCGGTAGCGCGAAACGGCTCGGCGTGCGGCCCGTGCATTCGAATTACGCCGGGCTTCGTGACCTCGGCAGACGACGTGGCGCGCTTGGTCGAAGCTTTAGGCGCATTGGCCTGAGCACGGCTTGGGACAAAAAAAAGCGGCAACCGCCGAAACGGTGCCGCTAAAGAGCTTCATGGAAAAGCGAACTACAAAGGAGTCCCAACGATACGCGGGGCCCCTTCCTGGAGTGCGGTACATAGTTATCGCATGCGCAAAAAATCAGGCAAAAAAAACGGCGTTCCGGACCAAGGGAACACCGTCAAACAGCCATGCAACAACGACTTCTGTAACAGCGCCACAGCGCCTGAGTTCATCAGCTGATCATCATTAAAACAGCCCCCGCATGAACGGGAGCTGTCGGAGATCAATCTGTGGAGCGCTTGACGCCTGAATCAGTCGAACAGCGCGACAGCCTCGGCGGTCGCGTCGGTGATGCGACCCCAGTCGCCGTTCTTGACCCATGCGTTGTCGATCATCCAGGTACCGCCCACGCACATTACGTTTGGCAGCGCCATGTAGTTTTTCAGGTTGGCAGCGCTGACGCCGCCGGTCGGACAGAAGCGCACTTCAGGGAATGGACCGCCGAGCGCCTTGATCGCGCCAACGCCACCGCTGATTTCCGCCGGGAACAGCTTGAAGCGGCGATAGCCCAGGGCATAACCGATCATGATTTCCGACGCGCTGCTGATGCCTGGCAGCAACGGCAGTTCGCTCTGCGCGCCAGCCTCCAGCAGATCCTGGGTGCTGCCCGGGGTGACGATGAACTGCGAGCCGGCTTCTTCAGAGGCCTTGAGCATGTGGCGATCCAGCACGGTACCCGCGCCAACGCATAGCTCAGGACGTGCGTCACGCAGCATGCGAATGGCCTTGAGGCCAAATTCGGAACGCAGGGTGATTTCCAGCGCGGTCAGGCCGCCTGCTGCCAGCGCGTCGGCCAGCGGCAGCACGTCCTGTTCGCGTGCAATGGTGATGACCGGCAGAATCTTCGCTTTCGCGCAGAGTTCGTCGATCTGGGCAACTTTGCTCGCCATGCTATTCAACGGTTGTGTCACTTGGGTTTTCTCCATGGCGGCTGATCCTTTGCTTATGGGCACCAGTAGATCTCTAAAGCCGGGTTGAGGAACGCACGCACCGGCATTTCGGCGAGGTTGTCGCCGGCCAGCGCGGTGCGCAGTGTTTCCAGTTTTGCCTGCCCGGAAATGGACAGGATCGGCGTCGTTGCCGACGCCAACAGGGCACGCGTCATGGTCAGACGCTGGTGGGGGATGCTCGGTGCCAGCATGGGCAGGCAGCGACGCTCACTGTTCGGGTCCAACGCTTCGGCGAGGTTTGGGCTCTCGGGGAACAGCGACGCGGTGTGGCCATCGTCGCCCATGCCCAGCACCAGCACGTCGATCTTCGGCAGCTCCTTGAGCGCCTCGTCGGTGGCTGCTGCGGCTTCTTCCAGCGTCGTGGTCGGGCGATACAGGCTGAAGAAGCCTGCTTCGGCCGCAGGGCCCTGGAACAGGAAGCGCTTGAGCAGACCGGCATTGCTGTCGGCGTGTTCAGTCGGCACCCAGCGTTCGTCAGCCAGGCTGATGACCACTTTTGACCACTGAATCGGCTTCTGCGCCAGCGCCTGGAAGAACGCCACCGGGCTTTTGCCACCCGACACCACCAAGGTGGCGATGCCGTGCGGGTTGCTCGAAATGGCTGCGCTCAGACGCTCGGCCACGTGATCGGCCAACGCATTGGCCAGTAGTTCAGGGTTGTCAAACTCCAGGGCTTTCAGGCCAGCCGGAAA
>CAURWS010000228.1:0-6278 GCA_963528485.1 uncultured Pseudomonas sp.
CCACCGGCGTGCTTACCGACGTTACGCACCACGCCTTCGAGCTTGCGCGCCATCTCCCAGATTTCGGCGCCTTCCTCGTCGGTCTTGAGGAAGTCGCGCAGGATTTCTTCTTGCTCGTAGGCCTTTTCCAGGGTCATGCCGACTTCGAACGGAATCATCTTGGACAGACGATCGGCCAGGCCGAAGGACTTGCCCTGGGCCCGCGCCACGTCACGCACCACCGCCTTGGCGGCCATGGAACCAAAGGTGATGATCTGGCTCACCGCGTTGCGGCCGTATTTGTCGGCCACGTACTCGATCACGCGGTCGCGACCGTCCATGCAGAAGTCGACATCGAAGTCGGGCATCGAAACCCGTTCCGGGTTCAGGAACCGTTCGAACAGCAGGTCATATTCCAGCGGGTCGAGGTCGGTGATCTTCTGCACATAGGCCACCAGGGAACCTGCACCCGACCCCCGGCCCGGCCCCACCGGTACGCCGTTGTTCTTGGCCCACTGAATGAAGTCCATAACGATCAGGAAGTAACCGGGGAACCCCATCTGGATGATGATATCCAGCTCGAAATTCAGCCGGTCGACGTACTCCTGCCGCTTGGCTTCGTAGTTGGGCGTGGTGTCTTTCGGCCACAGTACCGCCAGACGCTCTTCAAGGCCCTCGAACGAGACCTTGCGGAAATACTCGTCGATGGTCAGGCCATCGGGAATCGGGAAGTTGGGCAAGAAGTGCTTGCCCAGGCGAACGTCGATGTTGCAGCGCTTGGCGATTTCCACGGTGTTCTGCAGCGCATCGGGCAGGTCGCTGAACAGCTCGGCCATTTCGGCGGCACTTTTGAGGTATTGCTGATCGCTGTAATTGTGCGAGCGGCGCGGGTCGTCCAGCGCCCGGCCTTCGCCTATGCAGACGCGGGTTTCATGGGCTTCGAAATCTTCCTGCTTGATGAAGCGCACATCGTTGGTCGCCACGATGGCCACGCCATGACGATCCGCCAGGGCGACGGCGGCGTGCAGGTGCTCTTCGTCATTGATGCGGTTGGTGCGCTGGATCTCGATGTAGAAGCGATCCTGGAAGACCGACACCCACTCCTTGAGCAACTCGTCGGCCTCGGCCGGATTGCCGCCCAGCAGGGCCATGCCGATCTCGCCTTCCTTGGCCGCCGACAGGGCGATCAGCCCTTCATTGGCCTCGGCTACCCACTCGCGCTCAATGATCACCACGCCGTTGCGCTGGCCATGCATGAAACCGCGAGAAATCAGTTCGGTGAGGTTCAGGTAGCCTTTGGGGTTCATCACCAACAGGCTCATGCGGCTCAGAGGCGCATCCTTGTCGCGACCTGCCAGCCAGATGTCGGCCCCGCAGATAGGTTTGATGCCTGCGCCCATGGCGGCCTTGTAGAACTTGACCAGCGAGCACAGGTTGTTCTGATCGGTCACTGCCACCGCTGGCATGTTCAAGCCGGTCAGCGCCTTGACCAGCGGCTTGACCCGCACCAGTCCGTCGACCAGCGAGTATTCGGTGTGCATGCGCAGATGAACGAAAGAAGCCGACATGGTTGATCCTATAGCGCACAGAAAACAAAGGCCGGATTGTACCGGCCTCTCGTGAAAACATCAGCCCGCGATCAATTCAGCGGTAGTGACGAAAAGCCGGTCGCGACCATCATCGCGCGCGCTTCATGGGCCGCACGGACCGGTGCGAACGAACGGCGGTGAATCGGCGTCGGACCCAGTCGAGCCAGCGCTTCCAGGTGGACCGGGGTGGGGTAACCCTTGTGCCCGCCGATGCCATAGCCTGGATACAACAGCTCCATGGCCGCCATCTCGCGATCGCGGCTGACTTTCGCCAGAATCGATGCCGCCGCGATGGCCGGCACCTGAGCGTCCCCCTGGATCACCGGCGCGCTGGGCACCGACAGCTGCGGGCAGCGGTTGCCGTCGATCAGGGCCAGTTTCGGAGTGATGAGCAGCCCTTCGACCGCACGCTTCATCGCCAGCATGGTGGCATGCAGGATGTTCAGCTCGTCGATTTCCTCAACCTCAGCCCGCGCAATGTGCCAGCACAGGGCTTTTTCGCAAATCTCGTCGAACAGTTTTTCGCGCTTGGCTTCGGTGAGCTTTTTCGAATCGTTCAGACCCAGAATGGGGCGATTGGGGTCGAGAATCACCGCAGCGGTCACCACGGCGCCGCACAGCGGGCCACGGCCCACTTCGTCGACACCGGCGACTAGATCCTCGACCAGATTGAAATCCAGACCCATTTGCATTGATTACGCGCTCATCGTTGAGGCGACGGGCCAATCAGGCTCAACACCGCTTCGGCGGCTTGATTGGACGCATCGCGACGCAAGGTACGGTGAATGTCGTCGAAGCCTGCAGTCTGCTCCGAGCCGTTGTCGAGCAATGGCAGCAAGGTCTGCGCCAGGGCATCGGCGGTCGCCGCATCCTGCAGAAGCTCGGGAACCAGCAAACGCTGGGCCAACAGGTTCGGCAGCGACACGTACGGACTCTTCACCATCCGCTTGAGTATCCAGTAGGTCAGTGGCGCCAGGCGATAGGCGACCACCATCGGTCGTTTGTACAGCAGCGCTTCCAGGGTGGCGGTACCCGAGGCGATCAACACCGCATCACAGGCTGCCAGCGCGACATGGGAGCGGCCATCGAGCAGGGTCAGCGGCAGGTCACGGCCTTGCAGCAGTTGCTCGATCTGCGCGCGGCGTTGCGGGCTCGCGCACGGCAACACGAAACGCAGATCAGGACGCTGGGCCAGCAAACGCTCGGCGGTGTCGAAGAACAACGCGCCCAGTCGACCGACTTCCCCGCCGCGACTGCCCGGCATCAGGGCAACCACCGGCCCGTCGCCCAGCCCCAGCTCAGCCCGCGCCGCAGTGCGATCAGCCTCAAGGGGAATGGTGTCAGCCAAGGGGTGGCCGACGAAACGCACCGGCACGCCCTTCTCTTCGTAAAAACGCGCCTCGAACGGCAGCAGCGTCAGCATCAGGTCGCAACCCTCGCGAATCTTCAACACGCGCTTCTGCCGCCACGCCCAGACGGACGGGCTGACGTAGTGCACGGTCTTGATCCCGGCCTGACGCAGCTTGAGTTCGATATTGAGGGTGAAATCCGGCGCATCGATGCCAATGAAGACATCGGGCTTCTCGTCGATCAGGGTCTGGATCAGCAACTTGCGTCGTGCCAGCAACTCCTTGAGACGGCCCAGCACCTCGACCAGCCCCATCACCGACAGGCGTTCCATGGGGAAATAGGAAGTCATGCCTTCGGCTTCCATGAGCGGGCCGCCGACGCCGATGAACTGTGCGTCAGGATGACGTGCCTTGATGGCACGCATCAATCCCGAACCCAGAATGTCGCCGGAGGCTTCCCCGGCGACCAGCGCGATACGCAGGGCACTCATGATTAACGGGTGATGCCGCGGGTCGAGTTCTGAATGGACTCAAGGAACAGCGCGACTTCCGGGAACTGGGCAGCAGGTTCGGCCAGCTCGACGATCGCCTGTTCAACGGTCAGGCCCTGACGGTAAACCGTCTTGTAGGCGCGGCGCAGGGCGTGAATCGCATCATCCGAGAAGCCACGACGGCGCATGCCTTCGAAATTCATGCTGCGCGCTTCGGCCGGGTTGCCGAACACGGTGACGAAGGCCGGGACGTCCTTGCCAATCGCCGTGCCCATGCCGGAAAAGCTGTGGGCGCCGATGTGGCAGTACTGATGCACCAGGGTGAAACCGGACAGAATCGCCCAGTCAGCCACGTGAACATGGCCGGCCAACGCCGTGTTGTTGACCAGGATGCAGTGGTTGCCGATGACGCTGTCGTGGCCGATGTGGGCATAGGCCATGATCAGGTTGTGATCACCGATGGTGGTCTCGGCGCGATCCTGGATGGTGCCGCGATGAATCGTGACGCCTTCGCGAATCACGTTGTGATCGCCGATGACCAGACGCGTAGCTTCGCCCTTGTACTTCAGGTCAGGCGTGTCCTCACCCACCGAGGAAAACTGGTAGATGTGGTTGTGCTTACCGATTTTGGTCGGACCACGCAGAATCACGTGTGGACCAATTACCGTACCCTCGCCAATTTCCACACCGGGCCCGACGATCGACCAGGGGCCGACCTCCACATCGTCGGCCAGAATGGCCGTCGGATCGATGATTGCGCGAGAGTCAATCAAACTCATAGCTTGCGTTCCGCACAGATGATTTCAGCGGAGCAGACCGGCTTGCCATCAACCGATGCCTGGCATTCGAACTTCCAGATCTGACGCTTGCAGCTGATGAATTTAGCCTCAAGGATCAATTGGTCGCCCGGCAGCACTGGCTGGCGGAAACGCAGTTTGTCGGAGCCCACGAAATAATACAGGGTGCCGTCGGCAGGCTTCACATCGAGCATTTTGAAACCAAGGATGCCAGCAGCCTGAGCCATCGCTTCAATGATCAGCACGCCCGGCATGATCGGATGCGCCGGGAAATGCCCATTGAAGAACGGCTCGTTGATGCTGACATTCTTGTAGGCACGAATGCTTTTAGTCTCAACATCCAGCTTCACCACACGGTCCACGAGCAGGAACGGGTAACGGTGGGGCAGATATTCGCGGATTTCGTTGATGTCCATCATTTCGAGAGCAAGCCTGTAGTCAAGATTGGGAGTGCGCGGCAAACGCGCGACACTCCTCTAGCAAATCAAGGAGGCAGTTTATCGGCTGTGCACGCTTGATAAGAAAGAAATATCAGCTATCAGATGACGCTTTACCGTCTGAGGTCACCGCCTCGACAATCTTTTCAAGCTGCTGCAGCCGTCGCGCCATGCCATCGAGCTTGCGAATGCGCGCCGCGCTCTTGCGCCATTCTGCAGCCGGCTGCATCGCGGTACCCGAGGAATAGGAGCCTGGCTCGGTGATCGAATGGGTCACCATGGTCATGCCGGTGATGAAAACACCGTCGCAAATGTCGATGTGCCCGACCAGCCCGACGCCGCCGGCCAGCATGCAATGCTTGCCGATCTTCGTGCTGCCGGAGATGCCGACACAGGCCGCCATGGCCGTGTGATCACCCACTTGTACGTTGTGCGCGATCTGAATCTGGTTATCCAGCTTCACACCGTTGCCGATGCGTGTGTCGTCCATGGCGCCTCGATCAATGGCGGTGTTCACGCCAATTTCCACGTCGTCACCGATGGTCACGCCACCGATCTGGGCAATCTTCTGCCAAACGCCTTTCTGGTTGGCAAAGCCGAAGCCTTCGCCACCCAGCACGGCGCCGGATTGGATCACCACGCGCTGACCGATACGAACGTCGTGATACAGGGTCACGCGAGGGGCCAGCCAGCCGCCATCGCCAATCACGCTGCGCGCGCCGACGAAGCAGTGAGCGCCCAGGGTTACGCCCGCGCCAATGCGCGCGCCGCTTTCGATCACCACGAAGGGACCGACGCTCGCGCTTGCATCGACGACCGCATCCTCAGCCACGATCGCCGTCGGATGAATACCGGCAGCGGCCTTGGGTTTGGGATCGAACAGGTGGGATATGCGGGCGTACGCCAGATAGGGATCGGCGATCAGCAGAGCATCCCCCGCGTAACCTTCGGCGTCTGCGGGCTTGAGCAGCACGGCAGCGGCGTGGGTAGTGGCGAGGAATTTACGGTATTGGGGATTGGCCAGAAAACTGACCTGACCGGGCCCCGCCTCCTGCAAGGTGGCAAGTCCGGTGATTTCCTTGTCCGCCGGGCCACGCAATGTGGCCCCGAGGAACTCGGCCAGGTGGCCGAGGGTGGTAGTCGCAGTCATGAAGTTACTTCAACTGGTTCATGCGCTCGATGACCTGGCGAGTGACGTCATATTGTGGTTTGACGTCAATCACGGCACCGCGCTCGAACACCAGGTCGAAGCCGCCTTTCTTGATGACTTCTTCAACAGCCTGGTCCAGCTTTGGCTTCAGCACTTTCAACATGTCACGGTCAGCAACGGCCTTGGCTTCGTTCAGCTCCTTGGACTGGAACTGGAAGTCGCGGGCTTTCTGTTTGAAGTCCAGCTCCAGCTTCTCACGCTCAGGCTGGGCCATCTTGTCGCCACCGGCTACCAGACGATCCTGAATGCCCTTGGCACTGCTTTCCAGGGCCTTGAGCTTGGTCAGTTGCGGGCCGAATTTCTTCTCTGCGTCAACGGCATACTTCTTTGCGGCATCCGATTCCAGCAGTGCCATCTGATAGTTCAGGACGGCAATTTTCATGTCAGCAAACGCCGGGCCTGCAATCAGAACAGTGGCCAGCAATG
>CAURWS010000229.1:0-6260 GCA_963528485.1 uncultured Pseudomonas sp.
TTGCTCCACTGCTTGGGTACGATGGGTCAGGCCGCAGTCGTTGGCAATCTGGATGTTCAGGCCGGGGCGGGCGTTGAGTTCGAGAATCAACGGGCCGCGATCCTGATCGAGCACCATGTCCACGCCGATGTAACCCAGCCCGCACAATTCATAGCATTCGGCGGCCAGGTGCATGAAACCGTCCCAGTTGGGCAGTTGCACGCCGTCCACGGCATTGGTGGTGTCGGGGTGTTTGCTGATGATGTTGTTCAGCCAGGTACCGCGCAGGGTCAGACCGGTGGCCAGATCGACGCCCACGCCAATGGCGCCCTGGTGCAGGTTGGCCTTGCCGCCGGACTGACGGGTCGGCAGACGCAGCATGGCCATGACCGGATAACCCATCAGCACGATAACGCGGATGTCCGGAACGCCCTCATAGCTGATGCTCTTGAAGATCTGGTCGGGGGTGACGCGGTACTCGATCAGCGCGCGATCGCGATGCCCCCCCAGGGAATACAGGCCGGTGAGGATGCTGGAGATCTGATGCTCGATCTCGTCATGGCTGATGATGCGCCCGGAAATCGTGCGGAAACGCTCCTCGAAGCGGTCGGCGATCACCAGAATGCCATCGCCGCCGGCACCCTGGGCCGGCTTGATCACGAAGTCGCTGCGCCCACCGATGATGTCGTCGAGCTTTTCGATTTCCTTCTCGGTGGAAATGATCCCGTACATTTCCGGCACGTGAATGCCGGCGGCGATGGCCCGTTCCTTGGTGATGATCTTGTCATCGACGATGGGGTACAGGCTGCGCTTGTTGTACTTGAGCACGTAGTCGGCGTTACGCCGATTGATGCCCATGATCCCCTTGGCCTCCAGGGCCTTCCAGGTTTTCCACCAGCCGATCATTTGGCGTTTTCCCGTTCGGCGTCTTCTTTAAGGAAGGCCTTGAAGCGCACCAGTTCGGTCAGACGGTAGCCGCGATAGCGACCCATCGCCAGCATGAAACCCACCAGAATCAGCAGGATCGCCGGGAAGGTGAAGACGAAGTAGATCAGCTCCGGCACGGTCATGATGATGTGCGCCAGGGAGGCGGCGAAAAGCGTGCCGATGGCGACTTTCATGGCATGGCCGCCGCCGCGCTCTTCCCAGGTGATCGACAGGCGTTCGATGGTCATGGTCAGGATCACCATCGGGAACAGCGCCACCGACAAGCCACGCTCCAGCCCCAGTTTGTGGCTGAACAGGCTGATGGCGGCGATCAGCACCACCACGAAAGTCAGCACCACCGACAGGCGCGGCAGCATCTGCAGCTTCAGGTGCTCAAGATAAGAGCGCAGTGACAGGCCCAGCGCCGTGATGATGGTGAACAGTACGATGCCGAAGCCCAGCTGCGTCTCGCGGAAGGCCAGGGCGATCAGCACCGGGGTGAACGTCCCCAGGGTCTGCAGGCCGATCAGGTTGCGCAGGATCAGGATCACCAGCACGCCGATGGGGATCATCACCATGATCATGAAGGTCTGCTGGGTCTGCAGCGGCAGGCCGTACAGCGAGTATTCGAGGAAGTCGGCGTCAGTGTTTTCGTCGGTCAGCTTGGCCAGGCGGATGGCGTTCATCTCGCTGTTGTTCAGGCTGAAACTGACCATGGCCTTCTTGCCGCCTTCGACGGTGATCAGGTTGTCGTCGCCGATCCACCACAGCAGGCGGTCCTGGGGCAGGCCGGCTTCACCGGTTTCCGGGTTGAAGTACAGCCAGTCCTTGCCGTTGAAGCTGCGCAGCCAGAGCTCCGGGGTTTGCGGCTGGTCGGCGACCAAACGAATGGTGTGGACCTTTTCCACCGGAACGTGGGCGATGGACAGCAGGATTTCGGTGATGCGCGCCTTGTTCTGCACTGACGGATCGCCCGCCAGCAGCAGCTTGACGTTGTCGTCACTTAGATTGTTGACACGCCGAATGGCCTCGCTGACGAAGGTTTCGACGTCGGCCGAATGCTGGCGGATGGGGGCGAGCAGGGCGTCGGCGGCGATTTTTTCCGGGCCTTCGACGGCGATGCTGTCGCGGAAAATCGGGCCTTTGACCTTGGCCTTTTCGCCGCTGTAGCGCTTGGTCAGCACCAGACGGTAGTAGAGCGTCTGGTTGCCGGTGGCGCGGCGGGCCGACCAGGTGACCTTGCGGTTGCCATCGGCGCGGTTGACGTTCACGCCGTAATTGTTAGAGATGAAGCTTTCGTTGAGGCTGATGTAATCCCGCGACAGCGGCGGCACGAACATCTGCACCTTGACCGAATCCTTGGGGTTGGCGACGAACTCGACCTTGGCGTCGATGTTCCACAGGTCATCGGTTTCGTCTTCGGTCACCGGGATGCCGAGCACCAATATCTGATAGGCCGTGATTGCGATGCCCAGGGTGACCAGGGTCGCGATCAGGATTTTCAGATGGAGGGTAAGAGAGCGCATTGGATTACTCTGCGGTTTGAGCATCAGTGATGCAGGCAGGTTTGCCCGCTGCATATTTAAGGCTTGGATCGACCAGCGCGTCGAAGTGCTTGAGGGCTTCGGAGCCAATCAAAAGCGGGTATTGGAATGCACTTCGGTCGGTCAAGTTCACTTCTATGGTTCGAGAAACCTTGCCCATGCACACCTCAAGGCTGATCACAGGTCGCGAGGTGTACTTCTTTTCGTCGTCCGGATCGACATCGCCGGCCCGGCGCTTGATCTTGCTGAGCCTTGCCAGCGGCCGTTCGATGGGGTGTTCGTGGGCGTCGTCGATGGCCAGATAGAAGCGCACCCAGGACTCGCCGTCACGTTTGAAACGCTTGATGTCGCGGGCGCTGAGGGAGGCGGTCTTGGCGCCGGTGTCGAGTTTTGCCGCGACCTGCAGGTCGATGCCGGCCAGGTCCGCGTATTCGTTCAGGCCGTAGACGGTCTTGTCCGCAGCCTGGCAGAAGTTGGTGAAGAGCAGGCCCGGCAGATACAGGCATAAAAGGAAGAAGAGAGGATGGCGGCTCATAGGTCCTGGCGTGGTGAAGAAGTACAAGGAGCTGCTTTGACGTCAACTCGGGAATTTGGTTTGACCACGACCAGTACGGACGTCCCTGGAACAGCCTGAAATGGCAGGCTGATGCGGTCGGCATTCTAGCATGAAGGTTTTATGGCGCCAGTGAACGGCAGTGCCGACGGCGCTTGTAGGAAAGGTCTTCATGTTCAGGGGTTATTAGACGATTGTCGACAGTTATGAATTTGTCTTTGACGAGTAGGGCGTTTTTTGGCTAGCTTTAGCGCTATTAAAAGATAAGGTGTCGACAATGTTAGATGCCACAGAAATTGCAGCCGCTGTCCCCGACGATTCCGAAACCCTTTCGGAGAACGTGTTCAGGCGCATTCAGGCTGCGATCGTCAAAGGTGAGGTCGCCCCTGGCAGCAAGATTTCCGAGCCGGAGCTGGCGCGCACCTACGGCATCAGCCGCGGGCCGTTGCGCGAGGCCATCCACCGGCTGGAAGGCCAGCGCCTGCTGGTGCGCGTGCCTCACGTCGGTGCCCGTGTGGTGTCGCTCAGTCACGCTGAACTGGTGGAACTCTACGAAATCCGCGAGTCACTCGAAGGCATGGCCTGTCGGCTGGCGGCCGAGCGCATGACGGTGGAGGAAATCGAAGAGCTGCGTCACGTGCTGGAAACCCATGAGCGCGATACGGCGTTTCAGGCCGGCGTCGGCTACTACCAGCAGGAAGGCGACTTCGACTTCCATTACCGGATCATCCAGGGCGCGCGCAACAGCACCCTGACCCAGATGCTCTGCGGCGAGCTGTACCAACTGGTGCGCATGTACCGCATCCAGTTTTCCACCACGCCGAATCGGCCGCGCCAGGCCTTTACCGAGCACCACCGTATTCTGGACGCCATCGCCGAGCGTGACGGCGAACTGGCGGAGTTGCTGATGCGACGCCATATCGGCGCATCGAAGCGCAACATCGAACAGCGCTATCAAGCACAAGATCATCACGCTACTACTGCCCGAGGTGAACAATGACTTCAAGAACGACTCCCGGCCAACGCTTCCGTGACGCCGTGGCCAGCGAGCATCCGCTGCAGGTGGTCGGCGCGATCAACGCCAACCACGCACTGCTCGCCCAGCGCGCCGGTTTCAAGGCGATTTACCTGTCCGGTGGCGGGGTCGCGGCGGGTTCGCTGGGGGTGCCGGACCTGGGTATCACCGGTCTGGATGACGTGCTGACCGACGTGCGCCGCATCACCGATGTCTGCGACCTGCCGCTGCTGGTGGACGTCGACACCGGTTTCGGCGCTTCGGCGTTCAACGTGGCGCGTACCGTGAAGTCGATGATCAAGTTCGGCGCGGCGGCCATGCACATCGAGGATCAGGTCGGCGCCAAGCGCTGCGGCCACCGTCCGGGCAAGGAAATCGTCTCCCGGCAGGAAATGGTCGACCGTATCAAGGCAGCGGTCGATGCGCGCACCGATGACAGCTTCGTGATCATGGCGCGCACCGATGCGCTGGCCGTCGAAGGCCTGGAGTCTGCACTGGACCGCGCCGCCGCGTGCATCGAGGCGGGTGCCGACATGGTCTTCCCGGAGGCCATCACCGAGCTTGAGATGTACAAACTGTTCGCCTCGCGGGTGAGGGCGCCGATCCTTGCCAACATCACCGAATTCGGCGCAACCCCCTTGTTCACCACCGACGAGCTGGCATCGGCTGAAGTCTCGCTGGTGCTGTACCCGCTGTCGGCCTTCCGCGCCATGAACAAGGCCGCCGAAAACGTGTACACGGCGATTCGCCGCGACGGCACGCAGAAGAACGTGGTCGACACCATGCAGACCCGCATGGAGCTGTATGAACGCATCGATTACCACGCTTTCGAACAGAAACTGGATGCGCTGTTTGCGCAGAAGAAGGGCTGAGAGCAGTCGACAGCTTTGGTAGGAGCGCGCTTGCCCGCGATTGCGGTGTGTCAGACACAGCGTTTTCACAGGCAGATCGCGTCGCGGCCAATCGCGCCGCTACAGTGACTTACGAATCACGGAATTGCCGATTCCCTTAAAACGACAAGATCTGGAGAGAGCAATGGCTGAAGGAAAAGTATTGAGTGGCGCTGGCCTGCGTGGCCAGGTGGCCGGACAGACTGCCCTGTCCACCGTGGGCCAGGCCGGCGCCGGGCTGACCTATCGGGGTTATGACGTGCGCGAGCTGGCCGCCGATGCGCGTTTCGAAGAAGTCGCCTACCTGCTGCTGTACGGCGAGCTGCCGACCCAGAGCCAGCTGGACAGCTACCTGAAAAAGCTCCAGGGCCTGCGCGACCTGCCGCAAGCCTTGAAAGAAGTGCTGGAACGCATTCCTGCCGATGCCCACCCGATGGACGTGATGCGCACCGGTTGTTCGATGCTCGGCAACCTTGAGCCGGAAACCAGCTTCGACCAGCAGCGCGATTCCACCGACCGCTTGCTGGCCGCTTTCCCGGCGATCATGTGCTACTGGTATCGCTTCAGCCACGAGGGCAAGCGCATCGAGTGCGTGACCGACGAAACCTCCATCGGCGGGCATTTCCTCAAGTTGCTGCTGGACAAGACCCCGAGCGAGCTGCACCGCAAGGTCATGGACGTGTCGCTGATCCTCTACGCAGAGCACGAATTCAATGCCTCGACCTTCACCGCGCGGGTCTGCGCGTCGACCCTGTCGGACCTGTTCTCCTGCGTCACCGCGGCCATCGGCACCCTGCGCGGCCCGCTGCACGGCGGCGCCAACGAGGCGGCGATGGACATGATCGAGAAGTTCTCCAGCGCCGAAGACGCGGTTCAGGGCACCCTGGGCATGCTGGCGCGCAAGGACAAGATCATGGGCTTCGGCCATGCGATCTATAAGGACAACGACCCGCGCAACGAGGTGATCAAGGGCTGGTCGAAGAAACTCGCTGACGAAGTGGGGGACAAGGTGCTGTTTCCGGTCTCCGAAGCCATCGACAAGACCATGTGGGAGCAGAAGAAACTGTTCCCCAACGCTGACTTCTACCATGCCTCGGCGTACCACTTCATGGGTATCCCGACCAAGCTGTTCACGCCGATCTTCGTCTGCTCGCGCCTGACCGGCTGGGCGTCTCACGTGTTCGAACAGCGCGCCAACAACCGCATCATTCGCCCGAGCGCCGAATACATCGGGGTCGAGCAGCGCAAGTTCGTGCCAATCGAACAACGCTGAACGCTGAATGGTGGGAGGCTCTGGCTCAGGTTCGAGTCTGTAGGAGCGCGCTTGCCCGCGACCGCGGTGTGTCAGACAC
>CAURWS010000230.1:0-6252 GCA_963528485.1 uncultured Pseudomonas sp.
TGCCCAGGGTGCGCGACAGTCCATCGACGAAATTGCCACCGGCATGAGTGAACATGTTGAACAACCAGCTCAAGCCGTCGACCACGAAGCGGATCACGGCCCCGATTACCTGGCCCAGCCATTCGAAAACGCTTTCTACCTGCATGTCGGCTTCCTGATGAAGAGGGTGAAACGGATAAGGGATTGTTCGCTTTGGCTGTCGATTGGCAGGGCGAGTTCCCTGAAGCATAAAGGCTGTTTGGCATGACGCGTGGATTTCTTGGCCTGCGCGTTCTGCGTTGGCTGCTGGGCAGTGTCGTGCTGCTCATTGCGTTGCTCTGGCTTGCTGATCGCATCTGGCCGCTGCCCCTGCCCAAGGACGATCTGGCTCGCGTGGTGCTGGCTGAAGACGGCACGCCGCTGTGGCGTTTTGCCGATGCCAATGGCGTGTGGCGTTACCCGGTCACGGTCGATCAGGTCTCGCCCTACTACCTCGAAGCACTGCTGACCTACGAGGACCGCTGGTTCTATCAGCACCCCGGGGTGAACCCCATGGCGCTGGTGCGCGCAACCTGGCAGAACCTCAGCGGCGGCCACGTGGTGTCGGGTGGCAGCACGTTGTCGATGCAGGTCGCGCGCTTGCTCGACCCGCATTCGCGCACCTTGCCCGGCAAGCTGCGTCAGCTGTGGCGTACTGCGCAGCTGGAGTGGCATTTGTCCAAGCAGGAAATCCTTGGCCTGTACCTCAATCGCGCGCCGTTTGGCGGTACGCTCCAAGGCGTTGCGGCGGCGAGCTGGGCGTATCTGGGCAAGTCGCCGCAACAGCTGACCCGCGCCGACGCCGCGTTGCTGGCAGTGTTGCCTCAGGCGCCGAGCCGGTTGCGTCCGGATCGTCATCCGCAGCGTGCTCAGGCGGCTCGCGACAAGGTGCTCCGGCGTCTGGCCGAGTTCGGCGAATGGCCGCAGCAGTCAGTCAACGAGGCGCTGGAAGAACCGCTGCTGCTTGCCCCGCGACAGGAGCCGAGTCTGGCGCCGTTGCTGGCCCGGCGCCTGAACAGACCGAACAGCCCGCCGCTCATTCGCACGACACTGGACGCCGGTTTGCAACGTCGTCTCGAAGACCTGCTGCTGGGTTGGCGCGCGCGTCTGCCCGAGCGTACCTCGGCGGCGATTCTGGTGGTCGAGGCCGAGAGCATGGCGACGCGCGCCTATGTCGGCTCCGTGGACATCGGCGATGACAAACGCTTCGGCCATGTAGACATGGTCAGTGCGTTGCGCTCTCCGGGTTCAACGCTCAAGCCGTTCTTGTACGGCAAGGCCATGGACGCCGGATTGATCCATTCCGAATCGCTGATGCAGGACGTGCCGCGCCGCTATGGTGATTATCGTCCGGGCAATTTCTCGTCCGGCTTCAATGGCGCGGTGGCGGCCAGTTCCGCGTTGTCGATGTCGCTCAATCTGCCAGCCGTGCAGTTGCTGGAGGCGTACGGCCCGAAACGTTTCGCCGCCGAATTGCGCAACGGCGGCGTACCGCTGACCTTGCCGCCCTTGGCCGAGCCGAACCTGGCGTTGATCCTCGGTGGCGCGGGCAGTCGGCTGGAAGATCTGGTCGGTGGCTACAGCGCGTTCGCGCGGGCAGGGCGCAGCGCTGACATTCGTCTGCAACCTGAAGATCGCCTGCGCGACCGACCGATGATGTCCCCCGGTGCGGCGTGGATCATCCGGCGCATTCTAAGCGGCCAGTCGCGCCCTGATCTGGACCCTCACGCCGAGCTGGTGCAACGCCCGCAACTGGCCTGGAAAACCGGCACCAGCTATGGCTTTCGCGATGCCTGGTCGATTGGCGTGGGGCCGCGCTTCTTGATTGGCGTGTGGATCGGCAGGCCCGACGGTACGCCGGTGCCGGGGCAGTTTGGTCTGGCCTCGGCAGCCCCCTTGATGCTGCAGGTGCACGATTTGCTGGTGAACCGCGACGCCCAGCGCAACATTTTGCCTGCCGTGCAGCCGGTGCCGCTGAGCGTAGGCGTTGCTGCAATCTGCTGGCCGCTGGGGCAAACCATGAACAAGACCGACCCCAACTGCCGACGCCAGCGTTTTGCCTGGACACTGGACGGCACCACGCCGCCGACCTTGCAGGCCACCGATCAGCCGTTGGGCTTGGGGCTGCTGGAAAAAGTCTGGGTCAACGACAAGGGCCTGCGCGTCGGCGCCAGTTGTCCACAGGCTGAACCCCGTGACATCGCGCTGTGGCCCGCGCCGCTGGAGCCGTGGCTGCCCAAGGGTGAGCGGCGAGAGGTGCGTTTGCCTGCGGTCGATCCGTCCTGCCCACCCCAGGGTTTGAGCCTGGCAGCGCCGATCTCGATTGTCGGTGTGCGTGAAGGCGATCAGCTGCGTTTGCCAACCGGCAGTCAGCAGCAGTTGCGTTTGAAGCTGTCGGCGTTGGGCGGTAATGGCCGACGCTGGTGGTTCATCGACGGCGCGCCGGTGGGCGACACGGCCAATCAGGACAGCTACACCCACACGTTCAATCGGCTGGGGCGCTATCAGTTGAGCGTGCTCGATGAAAGCGGACAGACCGCCCGGGTGGCGTTCAGTGTGGTGGATTGATCGGGGCATCTGCGGTCGGTGCAGTCGATTGCGACTCTATAATTTCCCAGCGAACGCGGTTGGGGCGATCAACGCATTGATAATCATGGATATTTTTTGACGTATATAACGCATTAATACCAAGTGATGAATTGCATCAAAGACGGCAAAACGTTCATATGGCCCCACGGGCACGTTCATCTGGTTGGGTGTTCGGTTCACAAGTGTGACAGGCGGTAAGGTGGCAGTTTGAGTGGGGTTTTATCGTCAATCGGCAGTGCCAGGCAGTGTCAGAACTGTCGCGAGTGTGATGTCCGCGATGCAGTGTTCTTTCTCCAGCGAGCGACGACGGTGAGGTCCCCATTCAACACCTGTGCCTGTTCAAGACAGGGGAGTCGGATGATCCCCTGTCTTTTTTTGTCCTTGATAAATGGATGAAAGGCGCGAACGTATCGGCTGGACGCTAAGGCCCGACCTGATACACCTTCGGCTCCGGAAACAGGTTGTTCAGCGTTTCCAGCAGACGTACGTGGTAGATGGGTTTGCGAAACAGATCCAGCACCTGGAGGCGCAGCAGGTCGCTGACATCCTCCATGTCGGCGTGGCCCGACGTGACGATGACCGGCAGGTGCTGGCGTGAGGTGTGCTCGCGCAGACGCTTGATCAACGAGATGCCGCTTTCTTCCGGCATGCGCAGGTCGGTGATCACCAAAGCGATGTCCGGATGCTCGGTCAGAAGCTTCAGCGCCACCCTGACGGACGGCGCCGTGAAGCAACAGAAACCTTCGCCTTCAAGCAGCTCGGCGAGTTCTTCATTGGCGTCCTCTTCGTCGTCAACGAGCAATAATTGTTGGCGTGTGGGATGAGACGGCATCTTGGATTCCTTGCCGAGGTTTCATGAGGCGTATGGATTGGTCCATGAACGTAAGAGCGCTACTTGACGGCTTCGCCACCGATACCCTTGAGTATCGTGTTGAACTGACCTTTGATTGCGTCACCCAGAGGGGTGACAAATGCAATGACGACGACCGCAACCATGGTGGCAATAACTGCATATTCGATCGCCGACGCAGCTTCTTCGTCTTTCACGAAGCGTCGGATCAAAGCCGACATGTAAGTAAGGAACATCTGACTTCTCCTCAGCGCTTGAAGCGCTAGTGCACGCATGAAGCGTTTAACAATCCTTCGTGCCCACAGCATTGACCCCATTTCGCCACTCCACAATCGCAAGAAAGCATTAATCACAAAGTATTAGCGGCGAACGGCAAGGGCAGCAGGGCGGACACGCTCGAATGAGTGGTTCGCAGGGAAATTTCTGACGCCTTATGGCGCTTTGGATGACCTCGACTACCTTTCATAGCGAAAAGGACGAATGTTCACAGCCAACTGACTGACAGGTTGTCTCGTAACGTTTTCAGGTGGCAGTCAGGCATGGGAGGGCCGTCATGAACAGTCGCGTCACACTGGGGCTGGCTGTACTGTTTTTACTGGGCGCATTGTTTGCCGGGTATTGGGGGCTGGTGTTGAGTCGTCAGCCTGCACCCGTGGTTCAGGCGCCCGTTGCGCAGACCGATGCTCCCGTTGCGCCTCCCGTCGTTGCCGAAAAACCTGCCGAAGACCTCACCCGCCAATCCGTATTGGTGCTGGCCAAAGACCTGCCTGCGTATCAGCCGATCAGCGCTGACGACCTGATCGTCGAGCGCCTGAAAGTCGCGCCTGAGGGAAGCTTCAGTAAACCCGAAGACGCCATCGGGCGTTCATCCTGGCGCCCGCTGGCCGCAGGCACCTGGCTGACCGACAGCAGCTTCGAGGCCGGTGGCAGCCTGGCGCGGATGATCCGCCCGGGCGAGCGCGCCATGGCCTTGGCGGTCGACGAAATCATCGGCGCAGGCGGGCAGTTGAGCCCTGGCGATTACGTCGACGTGCTGCTCTATCTGCCGCCTGATCAGCTCAATACCGACCGCAGTGCCCAGACTGTTGTGCCCGCTCTGCGGGTGCTCAGTGTCGGCGCGCTGATGGGGCCGTTGAACCAGGGCCAGGACGATCAGGGCCAGCGCCACGAAGACCGTGCTCAACAGCAGCAGCTCAGGGCCAGTGCACGCAGCGTCGTGGTTGCGGTGCCTGACAAACTGCTCAGCCGCTTGATGCTGGCGAGTCAGGCAGGCCCTTTGCGTCTGGCTGTGCGCAGTGCCGAAGAAAAGAATCTGCAACGCTACTGGGCGGGCGACAGCGACATTGCCACGCAACTGGACACTGCCGGTCGCAACGTCGTCCATTACGAGCAGTTGAACCTGGGCGGCAAGGCCCGGGCCACGCCGGTCGGCGACGGCGCGGTGCGTAAGCCCAAGGGTATTGAAGTCATTCGTGGCAATCAGATCACGCAGCAAACCCCCTGATTCGAGCAAGGACTGCGCATTCATGAGCAAGCGTTTCAAACCGGCGTTGAGCCGCATCGTGTTGGCCTTGACGGCTGCAGGGATGTATCAGGGTATGGCGGTGGCTGCGCCGGGCAACTGCGCCGGGCTGTCGGCCACGCCTGCGGTCATGGAAATCGGTCAGGGCATGCAGCAGGACATCCGCTCCCCGGTGGCGATCACACGCCTTGCGGTAGGCGATCCGAAGATCGCCGACGTGCACGTCAACGAGGGCGACAGCAGTGGCTATCTGCTGACCGGTGTCGGGCCCGGGACCACCAGCCTGATGGTCTGGACGGCCTGCTCGCCATCGCCTCGGCAGAGCATGGTGTTTGTACGCGGCACCGCCGCCAGCGCGCTGACCGACAAAGCGCTGCCGGCGTCTGAAGATCCACTGCTGCCCAGCCAGGTGCAGACCGACATTCGTTTTATCGAGGTCAGCCGCACCAAACTGAAAGAAGCCAGCACGTCCATTTTCGGCAGGGGTTCGAACAACTTCCTGTTCGGCTCGCCGGGCACCGTGCCGGGCGTCACCGTCACACCGGGCACGGTGGGCGGCACGCGTCCGGCGATTCCACTGAACAACAATAACTTCAACATCGTCTGGGGCGGCGGCAGCGGCAAGGTGCTGGGCATGCTCAACGCCATGGAGAGCAGCGGCTTCGCCTACACCCTGGCGCGGCCCAGCCTGGTCGCTTTGAGTGGTCAGAGCGCGAGCTTTCTGGCGGGCGGCGAGTTTCCCGTGCCGGTGCCCAACGGCGAGGGCAACGGGATTTCCATCACCTACAAGGAATACGGCGTGCGCCTGACCCTGACGCCGACGGTGGTGGGGCGCGACCGCATCGCCCTGAAGGTCGCCCCTGAAGTCAGCGAACTGGATTTCACCAACGGCGTGACCATCGCCGGTACCACCGTACCTGCGCTGAACGTGCGTCGCACCGACACCAGCGTTTCCCTGGCCGATGGCGAGAGCTTCGTCATCAGTGGCCTGATCAACACCAGCAACATTGCTCAGGTCGACAAGTTTCCGGGGCTGGGCGATATCCCGATCATCGGGGCGCTGTTTCGCAGCTCGCAGATCAACCGAGAAGAGCGCGAACTGCTGATGGTCGTGACCCCGCATCTGGTGCAGCCGCTGGCCGGGAATGCGCCGCTGCCGAGTCTGCCGGGCGAAGGGCTGCGTAACTACGATCCGAACTTCTTCAAGATGTACTTCCTGGAAAACGGCAAATTCGACCGTAGCGGGTTATCGCAATGAGTCAGGGACCGAGCC
>CAURWS010000231.1:0-6252 GCA_963528485.1 uncultured Pseudomonas sp.
GAATCACGCTGGAGTTGCTTTCTACCAGCATCGCCAGATCGTCATCGCTGATCTGGGTCATGTGCACGGCCTGAAAGCGCGGGCCCAGCAGACCCAGGCGCTTGAGGCGCGCCAGCGGACGTTCCTGACGCTGTTTGATGGCTTCGTTGACCTCAAATGCAGTCTCGTGGACATGCATGTGAATCGCCGCATCGAGCTCGTCGGCAATGACCCGGATCTTCTCCAGGTTCTCGTCACTGACGGTGTATGGCGCGTGAGGCCCCATGGCAATGCTGATGCGCTCGTGATGGGCCAGATCGTTGAACAGTTCGACGCCGATGTGCAGCGATTCGTCGGCGTTGCGCGCACCGGGTATCGGGAAGTCCAGCACGGGCACGGTGATTTGTGCGCGAATGCCACTGTTGTGCACGCGCTCGCAGGCGATCTTTGGGAAGAAATACATGTCAGAGAAGCAGGTGATGCCGCCCTTGAGCTGTTCGGCGATGGCGATATCGGTGCCGTCGCGAACGAAATCCTCATCCACCCACTGACCCTCAGCAGGCCAGATATGGTCCTGCAGCCAGGTCATCAATGGCAGATCGTCGGCCAGGCCGCGGAACAGCGTCATCGCCGCGTGACCATGGGCGTTGATCAAACCGGGGCTGAGCAGCATGCCGGGGAGCTCGCGCACCTCCAAGGCATGTTGCCGCAGCGCTTCAGCCTTGGGGCCGATGTAGGCGATGCGGCCATCGCGAATGCCGATCCCGTGTTGCTGCAGAACGACGCCAGCGGGTTCGACCGGTACCAGCCAGTCCGGCAGGAGCAGAAGGTCGAGCGGGGCAGCGGAATCAGGCATCGGGCGGGCATCCAGTGACGCAAATCGGGAACGGCGAAGTATACCCGAGCGCCCCGGCGGGCGGCTCGCTATAATCGGCGGCTTTTTCAGCTGCTGGCAATTTGATTCCCGGCTCTTTCTGGTGGATTCGGCGTTTGGCTTTTCAAAAACATCTTGTGGAGTGTGCAATGCGCGATCGACTACTGGCTGCGGAAAAAGTGAAAGCCATCGATTGGCGGGACCGCACGCTGTTTTTGCTGGATCAGCGGGTCCTGCCCTTCGAAGAAACCTGGCAGCCCTGCAACAGCGCCGCTGGCGTGGCCGACGCCATCAGGACGATGGTCGTGCGCGGCGCGCCGGCCATCGGCATCAGCGCCGCCTATGGCATTGTGCTCGCCGTTATTGACCGTTTTGCGGCAGGCGGCGACTGGCAGATGGCGCTGGAAGAAGATTTTGACCTGTTGGTCAACGCACGGCCCACGGGCGGCAATCTCTTCTGGGCGCTCAATCGCATGCGCGAGCGCCTGTATCGCCTCAAGGACCACGAAGACCCGGTTGCGGTCATGGAAGCAGAAGCGGTGGCCATTCACCTGAGCGACCGCGAAGCCAACCTGACCATGGCGCAACTGGGCGCCGAGCTGATCCGCAAGCATCAGGGCAACTTGCAGACCGTGCTGACCCACTGCAACACCGGGGCGCTTGCCACCGGCGGTTTCGGCACGGCGCTGGGGGTGATTCGCGCCGCTTATATAGAAGGCATGATCGAGCGCGTCTACGCCGATGAAACCCGCCCCTGGCTGCAAGGCTCGCGTCTGACCGCCTGGGAGCTGGCCAACGACGGGATTTCGGTCACGATTAATGCCGACTCCGCCGCTGCGCACCTGATGAAGACCAAGGGCATCACCTGGGTCATCGTCGGCGCCGACCGCATCACCGCCAATGGCGATGTAGTCAGCAAGATCGGCACCTACCACCTCGCGGTTGCCGCCATGCACCACGGCGTGCGCTTCATGGTGGTGGCGGCCAGTTCGATCATCGATATGAACCTGGACAGCGGCGAAGACGTGTTCATCGAAGAACGCGATGGCAAAGAGCTTCTGGAGCTGGGCGGGCATCGTCTGGGGGCCGAGGTCGATGCCTTCAATCCGGTGTTCGATGTGACGCCTGCCGACCTGATCGACGCCATCGTGACCGAGAAGGGCATCGTCGAGCGACCCGACACCGCAAAAATGGCGCAGCTGATGTGCCGTAAACGCCTGCATTGAGCATTTTGTCGCAGCCGCTACCGTGTGCAGGGAAAGCGCTATCAGGCCCTGTAAGCCCTTCACAGGCCGCTAATGGCGAAATGGGTCGTTTTCAACGTGCTCAAAGTCTTCGTGCCTGACGGCGATTGTGGTAACATCCGGCGGTTTCCAAGGGGGCGCATTGCGGCCCCCTTTACTGCGCAAATCCATGGCTTAACTCGCTGATTTGTCGTAAGTCGCTGCCAGGCAATCGTCGGCGGCGGCGAGCTTCGTTCATCCCGGATGGATGTACGAGGTTTCACCAGAAAAAGGAATCAGGCTTCTCATGGGCGAACTGGCCAAAGAAATCCTCCCGGTCAATATCGAAGACGAGCTGAAGCAGTCCTACCTCGACTACGCGATGAGCGTCATCGTCGGACGTGCTCTGCCCGATGCGCGCGACGGCTTGAAGCCCGTGCACCGGCGTGTCCTGTACGCAATGAGCGAACTGGGTAACGACTGGAACAAGCCATACAAGAAATCTGCCCGTGTGGTCGGTGACGTCATCGGTAAGTACCACCCGCACGGTGACACTGCGGTCTACGACACCATCGTTCGTATGGCGCAACCTTTCTCCCTGCGCTACCTGTTGGTAGACGGCCAGGGCAACTTCGGCTCGGTGGACGGCGACAACGCCGCAGCCATGCGATACACCGAAGTACGCATGACCAAGCTGGCGCACGAACTGCTGGCGGACCTGCACAAGGAAACCGTCGACTGGGTGCCCAACTATGACGGCACCGAGCAGATCCCTGCGGTCATGCCGACCCGTATACCCAACCTGCTGGTCAACGGTTCCAGCGGTATCGCCGTGGGCATGGCGACCAACATTCCGCCGCACAACCTCGGTGAAGTCATCGACGGTTGCCTGGCCCTCATCGACAACAACGACCTGACCGTCGACGAGTTGATGCAGTACATCCCAGGCCCCGATTTCCCGACAGCGGGCATCATCAACGGCCGCGCCGGCATCGTCGAAGCCTACAAGACCGGTCGTGGCCGCATCTACATGCGCGCCCGTTCCATTGTCGAAGACATCGACAAGGTCGGTGGTCGCCAGCAGATCGTCATCACCGAGCTGCCGTACCAGCTGAACAAGGCGCGTCTGATCGAGAAGATCGCCGAGCTGGTCAAAGAGAAGAAACTTGAAGGCATCACCGAACTGCGCGACGAGTCCGACAAGGACGGTATGCGCGTGGTCATCGAGCTGCGTCGTGGCGAAGTGCCTGAGGTCATCCTCAACAACCTCTACGCCCAGACCCAGCTGCAAAGCGTTTTCGGCATCAACATCGTTGCGCTGATCGACGGCCGCCCACGGATCCTCAACCTCAAGGACCTGCTGGAAGCCTTCATTCGTCACCGTCGCGAAGTCGTCACCCGTCGCACCGTGTTCGAACTGCGCAAGGCCCGCGAGCGTGGTCACATCCTTGAAGGTCAGGCCGTTGCCCTGTCGAACATCGACCCGGTCATCGAGCTGATCAAGGCATCGCCGACCCCGGCTGAAGCCAAAGAAGGCCTGATCAACACGCCGTGGGAATCGAGCGCTGTGGTGGAGATGGTCGAGCGCGCAGGCGCCGAATCGTCCCGCCCGGAAAACCTCGATCCGCAATACGGCCTGCGTGACGGCAAGTATTTCCTGTCGCCTGAACAGGCCCAGGCGATCCTCGAACTGCGTCTGCACCGTCTGACCGGTCTGGAACACGAAAAACTGCTGACCGAGTATCAGGAAATCCTGACTCAGATCGGCGAGCTGATCCGCATCCTCAACAGCTCCACGCGCCTGATGGAAGTCATCCGCGAAGAGCTGGAACTGATTCGTGCCGAATACGGCGATGTCCGCCGCACCGAGATCCTCGATGCGCGTCTGGACCTGACCCTGGGCGACATGATTCCGGAAGAAGAGCGCGTCGTGACCATCTCCCACGGTGGTTACGCCAAGACTCAACCGCTGGCCGTGTATCAGGCTCAGCGTCGCGGCGGCAAAGGCAAGTCGGCTACCGGCGTCAAGGATGAGGACTACATCGCTCACCTGCTGGTCGCCAACAGCCACACCACGTTGCTGATGTTCTCCAGCAAGGGCAAGGTGTACTGGCTCAAGACCTACGAGATCCCGGAAGCATCCCGCGCTGCCCGTGGTCGTCCGCTGGTCAACCTGCTGCCGCTGAGCGAAGGCGAATACATCACCACCATGCTGCCGGTCGATCTGGAAGCCATGCGCAAGCAGGCTGACGAAGAAGAAGCCGAAGGCGTGGACGTCGATGTCGAAGACATCGAGAACAGCAACGAGACCGAAGAAGAGCGCAAGGCGCGTATCAAGGCTGCAGACAAGAAGAAGGCGCCGTTCATCTTCATGTCCACCGCCAACGGTACGGTCAAGAAGACCCCGCTGGTGGCCTTCAGCCGTCAGCGCAGCGTCGGCCTGATCGCGCTGGAGCTGGACGAAGGCGACATCCTGATCTCCGCAGCCATCACCGATGGCGAGCAGGAAATCATGCTGTTCTCCGACGGCGGCAAGGTCACCCGCTTCAAGGAGTCCGACGTCCGCGCCATGGGCCGTACCGCTCGCGGTGTGCGCGGCATGCGTCTGGCAGAAGGCCAGAAGCTGATTTCCATGCTGATCCCGGAAGAAGGCAGCCAGATCCTCACCGCTTCCGAGCGCGGTTATGGCAAGCGAACCGCCATCACCGAGTTCCCTGAGTACAAACGTGGCGGTCAGGGCGTTATCGCCATGGTCAGCAATGAGCGTAATGGCCGTCTGGTTGGCGCGGTTCAGGTGCAGGACGGCGAAGAGATCATGCTGATTTCCGACCAGGGCACCCTGGTTCGCACCCGTGTCGACGAAGTGTCGAGCCTGGGCCGCAACACTCAGGGCGTGACCCTGATCAAGCTGGCCAAGGACGAGAAACTGGTAGGCCTGGAGCGCGTTCAGGAGCCTTCCGAAGTCGAAGGTGAAGAGCTGGAAGGCGAAGAGTTCGAGGGTGAAATCGTCGAAGGCGAGGTGACCAACCTCTCCGACGAAGGCGATTCGGCCAGTGATCTGCAAGCCGATGGCGCTGCCGACGAAGAAGAATCGCAAGACTGATAGACGTTGTTTTTGAGGGCCCTTCATGGGCCCTCTTGGCTTTGGCCAGAACTGTAGCCCCGCCACGATGCCCCCGGCTGCAGCCGTTTCGAATTCAGCGAGTTGACGAGAGTGGATATGAGCAAGCGAGCCTTTAACTTCTGCGCAGGCCCCGCCGCGCTTCCTGATGCTGTGCTTCAACGTGCCCAGGCAGAGATGCTGGACTGGCACGGCAAAGGCTTGTCAGTGATGGAGATGAGTCATCGCAGCGATGAGTACACCGCCATCGCCGTCAAGGCCGAGCATGATCTGCGCGAGCTGCTGTCCGTCCCCTCCAACTACAAGATCCTCTTTCTGCAAGGTGGCGCCAGCCAGCAGTTCGCCGAGATTCCGCTGAACCTGCTGCCGGAAAACGGTACGGCTGACTACATCGAGACCGGCATCTGGTCGAAAAAGGCCATCGAAGAAGCCCGTCGCTTCGGCAACGTCAACGTCGCGGCCAGCGCCAAACCGTTCGATTACCTGGCGATCCCTGGCCAGAACGAATGGAACCTGACCAAAAACGCCGCCTACGTTCACTACGCGTCCAACGAAACCATCGGTGGTCTGCAGTTTGACTGGGTGCCTGAGACCGGCGACGTCCCGCTGGTGGTCGACATGTCCTCGGACATCCTGTCGCGCCCGATCGACGTCTCGCAGTTCGGCCTGATCTATGCCGGTGCGCAGAAGAACATCGGCCCGAGTGGCCTGGTCGTCGTGATCGTGCGCGAAGATCTGCTGGGTCGCGCGCGCAGCAGCTGTCCGACCATGCTCGACTACAAGATCTCGGCCGACAACGGTTCGATGTACAACACCCCGGCGACCTATTCCTGGTACCTCTCGGGCCTTGTATTCGAGTGGCTGAAAGAGCAGGGCGGCGTCGACGCCATGGAGAAGCGCAACCGCGCGAAGAAGGACCTTCTGTACGGCTTCATCGACAAGAGCGACTTCTATACCAACCCCATCAGCCACAACGCCCGTTCGTGGATGAACGTGCCGTTCCGTCTGGCTGACGAACGCCTGGACAAGGCTTTCCTGGCCGGGGCCGAAGAACG
>CAURWS010000232.1:0-6251 GCA_963528485.1 uncultured Pseudomonas sp.
GTCAGACGCAGAAATGTTGAATGACACACCGCATTCGCCAGCAAGCCGGCTCCCACAAGGAAAGCGCCAATCTGGAGATGGCGTGCGCTTACCGAATCCCCAACCGCCTGGCCAGCCGACTGAGGTTGGCCCGGTCCAGATTGAGCTCGCGGGCCACCTCGGCCCACTTGCCCTGATGCCGGCTCAACGCATCGGTGATCAGCCCCTTCTGAAACGCATCGACGGTTTCCTTCAGGCCCTCTCCCGGCTTGATCATCGGCATCACACTGGCCAGTGTCGGCGCCGTCTCAGACCCGTGCGCCCCCCCCTCGTCCAGCCCCAGCGCACCCGGCTCGATGGTCAGGATACGCGGCCGTTCGCTGTGGCCCGACAACGCCTTGAGCACTGCGCGACTGATCAGGTGTTCCAGCTCGCGCACATTGCCCGGCCATGAATAAGCCACGAGCAGCTTTTGCGCGTCGGGGCTCATGCGCAGGCTGCGCAAGCCCATGCGTGCGCGGTTTTCTTCGAGGAAATAACCGGCCAGCAGCAACACATCCCTGCCCCGCTCACGTAACGGCGGCACCACCAGCGGGTACACGCTCAAGCGATGATAGAGGTCAGCCCGGAAGCGTCCGGCGCGCACTTCTTCGGCCAGATCGCGGTTGGTCGCGGCGATGATCCGAACGTCCACGTGATGCTCCTGATCGGAGCCGACGCGCTGCAGCTGACCGCTCTGCAACACCCGTAGCAGCTTCGACTGCACCGGCAACGGCAGCTCACCCACTTCGTCGAGAAAGATCGAACCGCCATCCGCCAGTTCGAACTTGCCGCTGCGCCCGCTCACGGCCCCTGAAAAGGCGCCTTTGAGGTGACCGAACAGTTCACTCTCGACCAGCAATTCCGGCAACGCGGCGCAGTTGAGGCTGATCAGCGGCTTTTGCGCACGAGGTGATTGCAGGTGAATGGCTTCGGCGACCAACTCCTTGCCGACCCCGGTTTCGCCAGTGATCAGCACCGTCAGCGGGCTGTTGCCCACCAGCTGGATTTCCTGCTGCAAACGCCGGTGCACAGGGCTTTGCCCTATCAGTTCCCGAGGACCACGGCCACCGGCGGCGCGTTTGTAGACCTCGGCCAGTTGCCGCTGGTCCTCGACGCTGCGCGCCAGGTGATTGATCCGGTCGCTGGCCATGACCGTTGCCGCAGCGAGGCTGGCAAACGCCTGCAGATTGCCCAGGTCGACGCTGCCGAAGCTCGACGGGTCGAGGGAGTCCAGAGTGATCACGCCCCACAGGGTGTCCTGCACATAGAGTGGACAACCCAGGCAATCATGCACTTCCAGATGGCCGTGCAGCCCGTCCACCAGACCGTCGTAGGGGTCAGGCAGGTCGCAGTCGGTAGAGAAACGCGTCGGCTCGCGGTTCTGCACGATGATGTCCAGCCGCGGGTGCTCACCCAAGCGAAAGCGGCGGCCGAGCGTGTCCGGGCTCAGGCCTTCGACCGACAGGGGCACGAGCACGTCATCTTCCAGCTTGAGCAACGCCACGGCATCACAGGGCAGCAACTGGCGCAACGAACGCAGCAGGCGCCGATAACGCTCATCGTCCGGCAAGTCGCGAGACAGGTCGGCCACCAACGGCACCAGCGCCAACAAGAGAGGATGGGTCATGAGCGATCCTGGCCGGGAAATGTTGTCATTATGACCACGCCACAATGTGAGCGACAGTCTTTGCGTCAACGAATGTGCGAATGAAAACCGTCGCGCCAATGTTCAGCCCTTGGTCAGTCGCCAATTAAACGGCGGCGCGCTGTTTCAGCAATGAAACGCCAAACTTTCAAGTACCCCGTTAGTTGCCCATCAACTTCTGACGCCAAGGGTCCGACGGGTATCATCAATGTCTTTAATTTAAATGAAGTTGTGAAAATTTTATTTTGTTTATAGTCGAGTGGACCCCGAAAGGAGCATTCGCTATGGCAAGAATTCAGGGAAGAGTTCTCGAAACATTCCCACCCCTGGTTGTGGACCTGGACGGCACCCTGCTGCGCTCGGATCTGTTGATGGAAACCGCTATGGCCTTCGTCAGAAGCAAGCCTTTACAGGTTTTCAAGATGCTGGGCTGGTTGCTCAAGGGCAAGGCTGCGCTCAAGGAAGGCCTGGCGCTTGAGACCGAGATAGACGTCTCGGTGCTGCCGTATGATGCGCAGATCATCGAAATGATCCAGGCTGAAAAAGCCGGCGGGCGCATGATCGTCCTCGCCACCGCCAGCCATGTCAGCCTGGCCGAACGCATTGCCGAACACTTGCAATTGTTCGACCTGGTATTGGCGTCCAATGCCAATCGCAACTTGTCGGGCAACAATAAGCGTGACCTGTTAGTTGCGCATTACGGCGAAGGCGGCTTCGATTATATCGGCAACTCCAAAGATGACTTGCCCATCTGGAAAGTGTCGCGCCAGGCCTATGTGGTCAATCCCGATCAGGGCGTTGAATCCCGGGTCGAGGCGATGACACAGGTCGAACCGACGATTCGTACCAACACGGCAAGCGTGCGTGACTGGCGCAAAGCCCTGCGCATGCACCAATGGCTGAAGAACGCGCTGATCTTCGTGCCGTTGCTCGCGGCCCACCGTTTCGTCCAGCTCGACCTGTTGCGCGACGGCGTGTTTGCCTTCTTCTGCTTCGGCCTGTGCGCCTCCAGCGTCTATATCCTCAACGACCTGCTGGACCTGTGCGACGATCGCCACCACAAGAGCAAATGTCACCGCCCCTTCGCCAGCGGGCGCCTGTCGATCAAGGCGGGTCTGATTCTGGTGCCGACTCTTTTGCTCACCGCATTCGGCGCGGCGCTGGTGTTGCTGCCCTGGCAGTTCTCGGCCGTCATGGCGGCGTACTACGGCCTGACCCTGGCTTACTCACTGCAACTCAAGCGCCTGATGGCCTGGGACGTGATTGCCCTGGCGATGCTTTACACCGCGCGGATCATCGCCGGGGTGGCGGCGTTCAACCTGACCCTGACCTTCTGGATTCTCGCCTTCTCGATGTTCATTTTCCTGAGCTTGGCGATGGTCAAGCGCTACGCCGAGCTGCGCGATGCCAGGGCGCGGGAGGTGAACACCTTCGCTCGCGGTCGCGGCTATTACCCTGGCGATCTGGACATGATCGCCTCCCTTGGCGCGTCTTCTGGCTATCTGGCAGTGATGGTATTGGCCTTATACATTCAGGACGCCAAGACCACCGCGCTGTACGTCACGCCCCACGTGATCTGGCTAGCCTGCCCGTTGCTGCTGTTCTGGGTGACCCGCGTGTGGATGCTCACCCATCGCGGGCAGATGAACGAGGACCCGGTGGTGTTCGCCATCCGTGACCGCACCAGCCAGTTGATCGGCGCCGTGTTCCTGCTGATGTTCTGGATCGCCGCATGAGCACACCGCTGTATTCCTGGGGACGGTTTCCCCACAGCCCGCAGCGCGGTCACAGCTGCGTGTGGCTCGACGAGCTGCCGGCGCATCTGGACCGGGTGATCGACGCCCATCGCAGCAGCCTGCCCTACGGCAACGGCCGCAGCTATGGCGACAGCTGCCTGGCGGCGAGCGATCAGGTGCTGCACATGCGCTCGCTGGACCGGCTGATCGAGGCCGACTGGGACAGCGGCGTGATCAAGGTTGAAACCGGCATTACCCTCGCCGAAGTGCTGAGCGTCGCGATCCCCAACGGCTGGTTCTTGCCAGTGACGCCGGGCACGCAATTCGCCACCGTCGGCGGCGCCATCGCCAATGATGTGCATGGCAAGAACCATCATGTGCGCGGCACCTTTGGCCGACACGTGCGCAGCTTCGGCCTGTTGCGTCATGGCCAGCCGGAAATGACCTGCTCGCCCAGCGTCAACGCCTCGCTGTTTTCCGCGAGCATCGGCGGCCTGGGCCTGACCGGCATCATTCATTGGGCGCAGTTGCAGTTGATGCCGATCCGCGCCAGCCAGATCGACACCACCACCGTGCGTTTCGCCAATCTGGCGGAGTTTTTCGCGCTGTCCCATGAACTGGACGACAAACACGAATACAGCGTGGCCTGGGTCGACTGCCTGGCCAAAGGCGCGGACACCGGGCGCGGCGTGTTCATCGTCGGCGATCACGGGCAGTACGGCTCGCTGGAAACGGGCCGGCGCACGCGGCTGAGCATGCCCGTCACGCCGCCGGTTTCGCTGATCAACAAGCTGTCCTTGAGCGCATTCAACAACCTTTACTGGCGCCTGCACCCCAGCCAGCGCAAGCCAGGCCGCAGCGCCTACGAACCGTTTTTCTACCCCCTCGACCGCATCCTGCACTGGAACCGCATTTACGGTCGCCGCGGATTTCAGCAGTACCAGTGCGTCATCCCCACAGAAAACGCCGAGGCGGCAATGGGTGAGCTGTTGCGGGCCATTGCCGATGCCGGACAAGGCTCGTTTCTCGCGGTGCTCAAGCGCTGCGGCGATGTGCGCTCGCCGGGCCTGTTGTCGTTCCCGATGCCGGGCACCTCGCTGGCCCTGGATTTCCCCCAGAGCGAGCACCTGCAAGACGTTGTATTCCCGCGCCTGGACGACATCGTCCGTGCAGCAGGCGGCCGCTTGTATCCGGCCAAGGACGCCCATATGAGCGGCGCCGACTTTCGTCAGGCCTACCCCGCCTGGGAGCGACTGGAAGCGCTGCGCGATCCCTCTCTGATGTCCCGTTTCTGGAGCCGCGTACTGTCATGACGACCCACACTTCAAAAAAAGTTCTTATCATCGGCGCGACCTCGGCCATTGCCACCGCCTGCGCCCGCTTGTGGGCCAGCGAGGGCAGCGATTTCTTTCTGGTGGCGCGCAACGTCGACAAACTGCAGCAGACCGCCGCCGACCTCAAGGCCCGGGGCGCAAAGAACGTCACCCTGCACGAAATGGACGCCAACGACATCGACGCCCACCCGCTGATGCTCAGTCGCGGCCTCACCGCACTGGGCCAGATCGACATCGCGCTGATCGCCCACGGCACCCTGCCCGACCAGAAAGCCTGCGAGCGCGATGTGCATTTGGCCCTGCGCGAGTTCGCCAACAACGGCACCTCGGTGATCGCCCTGCTGACCATTCTGGCCGAACAGTTCGAGACCCAGCGCTGCGGCAGTCTGGCGATCATCTCCTCGGTGGCCGCCGATCGCGGGCGCCCCTCGAACTACCTGTACGGCAGCGCCAAGGCGGCGGTGTCGACCTACTGCGAAGGCCTGCAGGCGCGGCTGTTCAAGGTCGGCGTACACGTCACTACCATCAAGCCGGGCTTCGTCGACACACCGATGACCCAGGGCCTGTCGCTCCCGCCAGCGCTGTTGGCGCAACCGGCGCAAGTCGCGCAACGGATCGTGAAAGGCATCGCTAACAAAGTGCCAACCCTTTATGCGCCCGGGGTCTGGGCCTTGATCATGCTGATTATCCGCTCGATCCCGCAGCCCGTATTCAAGAGGCTGAACCTGTGAGCGCGGCGGCTTCCAACGAAACGGTGCAACTCTCAGGCTGGCGCTACCGCGCCGTCGTGCTGTCAGTGGTGGGCTCGGCGCTGGGCTATCTGGCCTTCTCGCTGTGGGGCGGCTGGCAGGCCGTGGGCGCGGCGGTGAGCGAGGTCGGACTGATCGGCATCGTCATCGCGCTGTTCATGTCGTCGGTCAATTACGGCCTGCGGTTCATGCGCTGGCAGGCTTACCTTAAGGTGCTTGGCCACCCCATGCCGTGGCGCCCGAGCCTGAACATTTATCTGGCCGGCTTTGCCCTGACCACGACCCCGGGCAAAGCCGGCGAGGCCTTGCGCGGCGTGCTGCTCAAGCGCTGGGGCGTGCCGTATCCGCAGAGCTTTGCGGCATTTTTCAGCGAGCGGCTCTCGGACCTGTTCGCGGTGGTGCTGCTGACGCTGTTCGGCCTGTCGCTGTACCCCGAAGCGATGCCGATGATCGTCGTTGGCGTGGGGCTGGTGCTGGTCGGCCTGCTGGTGCTGTCGCAACGGCGCCTGCTCGAGCGCCTGACGCTGATGGTGCCCAGCGAAGGCGGCAAGCTCATCGGCCTGCTGCGTCATTTGCTGCACGTGCTGGTGCATGCCCAGCAGTGCCATCGCCTGCACCTGATGCTCGGCCTGACGCTGCTCAGTGTCGTGGCGTGGAGCGCCGAGGCGCTGGCCTTTCACTGGATTCTGCAATGGATGGGCGCCGACATCCCGCTGACCTTTGCGGTGTTCGTCTACGCCCTGGCGATGCTCGCGGGCGCGATCAG
>CAURWS010000233.1:0-6242 GCA_963528485.1 uncultured Pseudomonas sp.
CTGTTCAAGCGACCCGCAATCACCTCAATCGCCTTATCGACATCTGCCGCCTCGGTGTAACGGCCCAGGCTCAAACGCAAGCTGCTGCCCGCCAGCGCCGGGCTCAGACCCATTGCCAACAACACGTGAGACGCACCGCTGCTGGCCGAATTGCAGGCCGACGTCGATGACACGGCCAGATCGCTGGACAGGCTCATGGCATTGAACCCGGCCTTGTCGACGCAAATGTTCAGCGTGTGCGGCACGCGTTGCAGTGGGTCGCCGTTGAGGCTTACCCCCGGCAGTTGCAGCAGGCCGTCACGCAGACGGGCCGACAGCGCGCTGATGCGTTGCACTTCGTCCTGCATCTCGGCGCTGGCCAGCGCGTAGGCTGCGCCCATGCCGACGATCTGGTGAGTGGCCAGGGTGCCGGAGCGAAAACCCTGTTCGTGACCGCCGCCGTGCATCTGCGCTTCCAGCAACGGGCGGGCACGTTCGCCGACGTACAGCGCGCCAATGCCTTTCGGGCCGTAGGTTTTGTGGGCAGAGAACGACATCAAGTCCACCGGCAGCGCGTTCAGGTCGATGCCCACTTTGCCTGCGCCTTGGGCAGCATCCACGTGCAAGAGCGCGCCTTGGTCACGCACGAGCTCGCCAATGGTGGCGATGTCGGTGAGGGTGCCCAGCTCGTTGTTTACCAGCATCAGGGAGACCAGCAGCGTGTCGTCGCGCAGGGCCTGGCGAACGGCTTCGGGCTGGATCAGGCCCAGACTGTCAGGTTCAAGCCAGGTCACGGGAAAGCCCGCCTGCTCGAGCTGGCGCACGGTGTCGACCACGGCCTTGTGCTCGATGCGGCTGGTGATCAGGTGGCGGCGCGGTCCGTTGGCGCTTTGCGCGATGCCTTTGATGGCGAGGTTGTTGGATTCGGTGGCGCCGGAGGTCCAGATCAGCGAGTCAGCGCTGCAGCCGACCAGTTCGGCGACCTGACGCCGGGCCAGTTCGACCGACTGGCGGGCCAGATTGCCGTAGGCGTGGGAGTTGGAAGCGGGGTTGCCGTAAGTGCCGTCGCGGCCCAGGCAGGTGACCATGGCCTGGATGACGCGGTCATCGACAGGGGTGGTGGCTGCGTAGTCGAAGTAACAAGGAAGTGTGCTCATAGAGGGAGAAATCCGCGCTGTCCGTGATGGGAAAATACTACTAGCGCGAGACTGAAAAAAAATTGATTACTGAACGCTGATCTCAGTCACGGATAGATTATTTTTCTACATGCTCCTTTATTTGGAGAAAATGATTTCGACAACCGTTGCGATTGGCTTATCTTTATCGCCACCGGTCATAACGACACCCCTTCAAGGCAACGCTCTCTATGGACAAATTCGACCAGGCCATCCTCAGCATTCTTCAGGCCGACTGCACCCGACCCATCGCGGAAATCGCCGACAGTATCGGCCTTGGGAGTACAGCGTGCTGGCGTCGGGTACAGAAGCTAGAAGATCAGGGGCTGATCAAGGGCAGGGTGGCGCTGCTGGACCCGGCACTGCTGAACGTTGCAGTGACGGTGTTCGCCGCCATTCGTACCAATCAGCACAATGCCCAGTGGCTTGGCCGCTTCCATGACCTCATCGAAACCCTGCCAGAAGTGGTGGAGTGTTATCGCATGGCTGGGGATACGGATTACATGTTACGTATTGTTGTACCGGACATTGCCGGCTATGACGCCGTGTACAAAAAGCTGATTCAGCTGTCCGGGATTACCGACATCAGCTCCAGCTTTGCGATGGAGCGGATCAAGTCCACCACGCAACTGCCCCTGACTTATACCGCCTGACGGCATTCAGGCGTTGCGCTCTAACCTTATGCCCAAACGGTATTTCCCGGTTTCTGCTTAAGCTCTTTAAGATCACGTCATAACTCGTTATGACAAGTGAATGCCCATGACCGAAACCGCCAAATCCCTTTCGCCGCTTTCCAGCGTGCCGTTGCACAGCCAGCTGCGTGACCTGCTGCGTGGCCGCATTCTCGATGGCGAATACGCGCCGGACAGCCAGATGCCGTCCGAGAGCGAATTGGGGGCGATGTTCAAGGTCAGTCGCATCACCGTGCGCCAGGCCTTGGGTGATCTGCAGAAGGAAGGGCTGATTTTCAAGATCCACGGCAAAGGCACCTTCGTCTCCAAACCCAAGGCATTCCAAAACGTCAGCACCCTGCAAGGCCTGGCTGAATCCATGACCGGTCGTGGCTATGAAGTGATCAACCGCCTGCGCAGTTTCCGTTTCGTGCCGGCTGACAAACTGGTGGCCGAGCGCCTGAACCTCGCCGAAGGCGAAATCGTCGCGCAGATCCGCCGGGTGCGGCTGATCAACCGCGAGCCGGTGTCGCTGGAAGTCACCTGGCTGCCCAAGCAGTTGGGCGAGCGCCTGGAAAGCGCTGATCTGGTGACCCGCGACATCTTTCTGATTCTGGAAAACGACTGCGGCCTGACCCTGGGCCATGCGGATCTGGCCATCGACGCCGTGCTGGCTGACAGCGACCTGACCCAGGCGCTGGACGTGGAAACCGGCTCGCCGATCATGCGCATCGAGCGCCTGACCCACACCGCCGATGGCACGCCAGTGGACTTCGAACACCTTTATTACCGGGGCGATGCCTTTCAGTACCGCCTGCGAATCGACCGTCACCGGGAGGCTCAGTGATGACGCGCCAAGTGCTAGAACAGGAATACGACATTGTGGTGATCGGCGGCGGCACCGCCGGTCCCATGGCCGCGATCAAGGCCAAGGAGCGCAACCGCAATCTGCGTGTGTTGCTGATCGACAAGGCCAACGTCAAGCGCAGCGGCGCCATCAGCATGGGCATGGACGGGTTGAACAACGCGGTGATCCCCGGCCACGCCACCCCTGAGCAGTACACCAAGGAAATCACCATCGCCAACGACGGCATCGTCAATCAGGCGGCGGTCTACGCCTACGCGACCCACAGTTTCGAGACCATCGAGCAACTGGACCGCTGGGGCGTGAAGTTCGAGAAGGATGAAACCGGCGATTATGCGGTCAAGAAAGTCCACCACATGGGCGCCTACGTGCTGCCGATGCCCGAAGGCCACGACATCAAAAAGGTGCTGTACCGCCAGCTGAAGCGGGCGAGGGTGACCATCACCAACCGCGTGGTCTGCACCCGCTTGCTCACCGATGCCGAGGGCGCGGTGAATGGCGTGATGGGTTTCGACTGCCGCACCGCCGACTTTCACGTGATCAAGGCCAAGGCAGTGATCCTCTGCTGCGGCGCGGCGGGGCGTCTGGGGTTGCCATCGTCGGGTTACCTGATGGGCACCTACGAAAACCCGACCAACGCCGGCGACGGTTACGCCATGGCCTATCACGCTGGCGCTGAGCTGGCGAACCTGGAGTGCTTCCAGATCAACCCGCTGATCAAGGACTACAACGGCCCGGCCTGTGCCTATGTCACCGGCCCGTTGGGCGGCTACACGGCCAACAACAAGGGCGAACGCTTCATCGAATGCGACTACTGGAGCGGTCAGATGATGTGGGAGTTCCACCGGGAGCTGGAGAGCGGCAACGGCCCGGTGTTCCTCAAGCTCGATCACCTGGCCGAGGAAACCATTCAGAACATCGAAGAAATCCTGCACAGCAACGAGCGCCCCAGCCGCGGCCAGTTTCACGCCAATCGCGGCACCGATTACCGCAGCCAGATGGTGGAGATGCACATCTCGGAAATCGGTTTTTGCAGCGGCCATTCGGCCTCCGGCGTGTGGGTCAACGAGCGCGCGGAGACCTCGGTCAAGGGCCTGTATTCGGCCGGCGACATGGCAGCGGTGCCGCACAACTACATGCTCGGCGCCTTCACCTACGGCTGGTTCGCCGGCAATAACGCCGCCGATTACGTGGCCGAGCGGGATTTCACTGACGTCGACGCCCAGCAGATCGATCGCGAACAGGCTCGCGTCTATGCGCCACTGGATCGCGAGCACGGCCTGCCACCTGCCCAAGTGGAATACAAGCTGCGGCGGTTCGTCAATGACTACCTGCAGCCGCCGAAGGTGACCAAAAAGATGCAGATCGGCCTGCAGCGGTTCAGCGACATCGAGCGCGATCTCGACCAGCTGAAAGCCAACAACGCCCATGAATTGATGCGCGCCATGGAGGTCAGCGTGATCCGCGACTGCGCCGAAATGGCCGCCCGCGCCTCGCTGTACCGCGCCGAAAGCCGCTGGGGCCTTTACCACCATCGCGTCGATCACCCGCTGCGCAACGACCGCGACTGGTTCTGCCACACGCACCTGAAAAAGGACGAAGAAGGCCGCATGGTCAGCTTCAAGAAACCGGTTGAGCCCTACATCGTGGCCCTGGACGCCGAAGAAATGGCCGCCTACGACCGCCTGCGCGTGGGGGCTGACGCAGCCTGAACCCGCATCGCCCGGACCTTTAGACAGAGAGCGCGACACGCGCCAAGGACACCGTGAAATGGCTTACCAGCCCCAGGAAATCTTCTTTCGCTCCAACGCCCCGGTCACCGTGGACGAGGACAAGTGCATCGCCGACAAGGGCTGCACGGTGTGCGTCGACGTCTGCCCGATGGACCTCTTGGCCATCAATCCCGCCACCCAGAAGGCCTACATGGCGTTCGACGAGTGCTGGTATTGCATGCCCTGCGAAAAGGACTGCCCGACCGGCGCGGTCAAGGTCGAGATCCCGTATCTGTTGCGCTGATACGTAAACCTTGTAGGAGTGAGCGTGCTCGCGATTGCGTCAGGTCAGGCACCGTTATGCGTCTGATCCATCTCATCGCGAGCAAGCTACTCCTACAGGTGAACCCAAAGCCATCCGCCAACCCCGGACGCTGATTCACCCGACACCCCTCGTTTCCCACCGCGCCTGATCGCGGCGGAGACGACTTCCTATCAATGATTCGAGGGGATACATCCATGCTATTGCGCGCCACTCTGGCCGGCTTCGTGCTGGCTTCGCTGAGCCTGTCGGTGCAGGCCGAAACCATCCGGATTGCCATCGGCACCCAGGACACCACCATCAATTGCGCGGCTGGCGGGCTGCTGATTCGCGAGCTGGGGCTGCTCGACAAATACCTGCCCCATGACGGCAAATACAAGGACGCGCAGTATCAGGTGGAGTGGAAAAACTTCACCAGCGGCGCGCCGCTGACCAATGAAATGGTCGCCGGCAAACTGGATTTCGGCGCCATGGCCGACTTCCCCGGCGCCTTCAATGGCGTGGCCTTCGAGACCGCAGGCAAGCACAGCCTGTTCATCAGCGTGCTATCGGGCAACATCAAGGGCAGCGGCAACGGCATCGTGGTGCCGACCTCGTCCACCGCTCAGTCGCTGGCTGATCTGAAGGGCAAGACCATTTCCGTGCCGTTCGCCTCGACCGCCCACGGCATGTTGCTGCGCGCCGTTGCCGCTCAAGGCTGGGACCCGCTCAAAGACGTCAACATCATCGCCCAGGCCCCGGAAGTCGCAGGTTCTGCGCTGCAGGCCGACAAGATCGACGCCCACGCCGACTTCGTTCCGTTCGGCGAACTGTTCCCGAACCGGGGCTTCGCTCGCAAGATCTACGACGGCTCGCAATCCAACGCCCCGACCTTCCATGGCGCGCTGGTCGACGAAAGCTACGCGAAGAAATACCCGGAAATCGTCGTCGCCTACCTGCGCGCCGGCATTGAAGCCAATCAGTTGCTGGCCGCCGAGCCTGAGAAGTACAGCGAGTTGATCGAAAAGGTCACCGGCATCGAAGCCGAGGTGAATTACCTGTTCCACGGCCCGCTGGGCCTGCAGACCCGCGATCAGAGCTGGAAACCCGAATACCGCCAGGCCGTCGGCACGGCAATCGACACCCTCAAGCTGCTGAAAAAGGCCGATCGCGGGCTGGACTTGAACACCTTCATCGACGACCAGTACATCCGCGCGGCCTACAAGGCCTCGGGCCTGGACTACAGCGCGCAACTGGCCAACTACGCGCAGTCGCCGCTCAAGGCCAACGACGCGCTGACCGGCAAACCGATCACCGACTTCAAGCACGTTGCTGAAATCTGGGTCAAGGGCGAGCCGATGGTGCGACATTACGCCTCCGCCGAATCGGCCTTCACGGCATTGCAGGCGCTGACCAGGGAAGGCAAGGCCGTGCGTGCCGTGTATGCGCAGGCAGAGGACAGCGGCATCAAGCTGCTGGCGAGCCAGGCGTGGTTCGCCAGCGACAGCAAGGGTCGGCTGAGTGCCTTCCTGCTCAAGG
>CAURWS010000234.1:0-6208 GCA_963528485.1 uncultured Pseudomonas sp.
GGCATGGACTCTGAATCGCTGCGTACCGTCGGCTGGTGGCCTGATGGTTACGATCGTTTCACTTCCGCGCTCACCGCGCTGCAAAGCCTGCGCGAGCAGATCGCGATGGATACCGGCCTGATCCTCGACCCGTGGCTGGAAACCTATCTATTGATGCAGATGGCCACGCAGCAGACCCCGGACCTCATTGAGCGCGTTGGTCGCATGGCCAGTGTGGGGCAGTCATCGGTTGTCTCCGGTCAGTTCTCGTTGCAGAGCCGCCTGCAGATGCGCGACCTGCGCAGTCGGATCGGCGATGCCCGCGATCAACTGCTAAAGGCCGCTGCCTCGCTGCAGGCCAAGGCCTACCCCGGCATGGAAACCTGGACCCGCCAGTACAACGACAGCCTCCAGCGTCTGGACAGCGAGCTGAAGGTGCTCGACGACGGCGTGTTCGGCGGCACGATCAAACTCGACACCGTGGCCTTCGAGCGCAGCGTCGACAGCACCCTCCAAGCCCTCGCAGCGCTGCGTAATCAGTCCCTGAGCTCTCTGGACAGCCGCCTGGATTACTACCACGACCGCGCGATCAGGCAGTTCATCCCGGTCGCTGCGGTGTTCAGCATTCTGGCGTTGGCTGCCCTGTATCTCTTGATGTGTCTGCAGGCCTCGATTAGTCGCAGCGCCAAGGGCATCACGACCCTGGCCGAGTCGCTGCGCGACGGCAATCTGTGCGTTGAAGTGGCGGTGCAAGGCCGCGACGAACTGGCAGCGATCAGCACCGCGCTGAACGTTGCAGTGGTGCAATTGCGTACCAGCCTGCTGGGGGTCAATCACGAAACCCAACAGCTTGGCTCGGCGGTGCTGACTCTCAATTCGCAATCGGGCAGCACCCTCAACGAAGTCGAAGACCAACAGCAGCAGATCAGCCAGATTGCCGCCGCTGCGACCCAGTTGGCCGCAACGTCCATGGGCGTTGCCAAAAGTTGCGAAGCCGCCTCCGGCAGCGCGCAGCAGACCCGTCGTATCGCCGAAGACAGCAGCCGCGACAGTCAGCGCACTACCACGAGCATTCAGCAGTTGAACCAGCGGCTGACCGACACCGCCAACGCGCTGGGCAAGGTCAGCGAGCAAGGCCAGCAGATTCAATCGGTGGTCGACACCATTCGCGGCATCGCCGAACAGACCAACCTGCTGGCGCTCAATGCTGCGATCGAAGCGGCGCGCGCGGGCGAGCAGGGCCGTGGCTTTGCTGTGGTGGCGGACGAAGTGCGCAGCCTGTCGCAACGCACCCAGGCGTCCACCGCGCAAATCGCCGGGACCGTCGACAGCCTGCGCTCTACCGTGAGTCAGGCCGTGAGCCTGATGGAAGCCGCGTGTGGCCAGGCGATCACCGATGCTCAATCGGTGACAGGCTTGGGCGAGCGGTTGGGCGAGATTGCCAGTGCGGTACAGATCGTCACTGACACGCTGGCGCAGATCGCCACAGCGGTGGAAGAACAGGCGGCAACGGCGGACGAAGTGAGCGGCAATATCCAGCAGGTGGATCAGGCGGCCGGGCGTCTGCTCGATGGCGCGCGGGCGGTGAATCATGCGGCCGACACGTTGAGCAAGGGCAGCCGGGCGTTGAGCGACAACACCTCACGTTTCCAGCTGAGCTGACAGAAGCCTGGCAGCAGCCAGACTCGTCGGTGGTTGCCAGGATGAATCGCTTGCACAGACCGGCCGTATTGCTACCGAAGATATGTCGTAAGACAAAAAGGCTTGACGAGCGAGGTCGATCATCGGTTTTATCGCCGACTGGCCCCTCATTCAAGGCTTCTTTCATGACCGATAGCAGTGCTGCCGGTGCGGCGGTTTATTCACCTCTGACCCTGGCCCTGTACGACGCGTGGGTACTGGGCATTTCCAATCGTTATGCGTGGCGTTGCCGGACCCGGTCGGTTTTGCTGCCCTTCTTTCGCGCCAACGTGCGTCCCCGTCACCTGGATATTGGTGTCGGGACCGGGTACTACCTGGCCAAGGCGCAGTTGTCGTCGCAGACCCAACTCACCCTGCTCGACCTCAACCCCAGCAGCCTCGATGCCGCCAAACGCCGCATCAATCGCCCCGGCACCCGCACGATTCAGCACGATGTGTTCAAGCCGATCCCTGGCGATGAGCGCTTCGACTCCATCTCCCTGTTCTACCTGCTGCATTGCCTGCCCGGCCCGCTGGAGTCCAAGGCCGCGATCTTCGCCAACCTGAAACACAACCTGCAGCCGGGCGGCGTCTTGTTCGGCGCAACGATCCTGGGCGACTCGGCAGGGCACAACGGCTTCGGCCGCAAGCTCATGGCTGTGTACAACAAGAAGGGTATTTTCGGTAATCGCGGGGACAGCGAAGTCGGTTTCGAAGCGCACCTGCGCGAACATTTTCGCGATGTGACGCTCAAGCGGGAAGGGCGTGTGTTGTTGTTTCGGGCGGCGCAGCCGATTGTTTGAGAGCCCATGAAAAAGCCCCCGCAAGGGGGCTTTTTACAAGGCGTCTGGCGTGTGGCCAAAAGTGCCTTGATCAGACGTTGAAACGGAAGTGCAGCACGTCACCGTCCTTGACGATGTAGTCCTTGCCTTCCAGGCGCCATTTGCCGGCTTCCTTGGCACCGGCTTCACCCTTGTACTGGATGAAGTCGCTGTAGGCGACGCATTCGGCGCGAATGAAGCCTTTTTCGAAGTCGGTGTGGATCACGCCGGCGGCTTGTGGTGCGGTGGCACCGACGCGGACGGTCCAGGCGCGGACTTCTTCGACACCGGCGGTGAAGTAGGTCTGCAGGTGCAGCATTTCGTAGCCGGCGCGGATCACACGGTTCAGGCCAGGTTCTTCGAGGCCCAGGGCTTCGAGGAACATGTCTTTTTCTTCGCCATCTTCCAACTCGGCGATTTCGGCTTCGATCTTGTTGCAGACCGGTACCAGCATGGCGCCTTCTTCTTCGGCGATGGCGCGAACCACGTCCAGGTGCGGGTTGTTCTCGAAACCGTCTTCAGCGACGTTGGCGATGTACATGACCGGCTTGGTGGTCAGCAGGTGGAAGCCCTTGATCACGGCCTTCTCATCAGCACCCATGTTTTTCATCAGGCTGCGTGCAGGCTTGCCATCGGTGAAGTGGGCGATGAGTTTTTCCAGCAGGCCTTTCTGCACGACCGCGTCCTTGTCACCGCCCTTGGCGTTGCGGGTGACTTTCTGCAGTTGCTTCTCGCAGCTGTCGAGGTCGGCGAAGATCAGCTCCAGGTCGATGATCTCGATGTCGCGTTTCGGGTCGACGCTGTTGGAGACGTGAATCACGTTCTCGTCTTCGAAGCAGCGGACCACGTGGGCGATGGCATCGGTTTCGCGGATGTTGGCCAGGAACTTGTTACCCAGGCCTTCGCCTTTGGAAGCGCCGGCAACCAGGCCCGCGATGTCGACGAATTCCATCGTGGTCGGCAGGATGCGCTTTGGGTTGACGATGTCGGCCAGCGCCTGCAGGCGTGGATCGGGCATCGGCACGATGCCGCTGTTCGGCTCGATGGTGCAGAAGGGAAAGTTCTCTGCCGCGATACCGGATTTGGTCAGGGCGTTGAACAGGGTGGACTTGCCGACGTTGGGCAGGCCGACGATGCCGCAATTGAATCCCATGGTGTTTCCCCTCGAGTGATGTCAGGCCTTCTGGCTGTGCAAGACGCGCATCGCCTTGGCGAAGTCGCCTGCGAGGACATCCGGCAGCACGCCGAGGGCAAAGTCGATGCTGGCGTCCAGCTTCTCCTGTTCGGCGCGGGGCGCACGACCCAGTACGAAGTTGGAGACCAATTTGGCGTCGCCTGGATGCCCGATACCGAGCCGCAGGCGATGGAAGCCGTTCTGGTTGCCGAGCTGCGCGATGATGTCGCGCAGGCCGTTATGTCCGCCGTGTCCGCCGCCCAGTTTGAGCTTGGCGACACCCGGAGGCAGGTCGAGTTCGTCGTGGGCCACCAGAATGGCCGCGGGAGGAATCCGGAAGAAACCCGCCAATGCGGCAACGGACTGGCCGCTGCGATTCATGTAGGTGGTGGGGATCAGCAGACGAACGTCCTGGCCCTGTTGACTGAATTTAGCCGTCAGGCCGAAATATTTGCGGTCAGCGGTCAGATTGACGCGCTGGACGCTGGCTATGCGTTCAACGAAAAGAGCCCCTGCGTTATGCCGGGTCTGTTCGTATTCGGGGCCGGGGTTTCCCAGGCCGACGATCAGTTGGATGGCGGTCACGTCAGGGGCTCTTCCTTGGGTCGAGTGTGATGGTGCCGGGCACCATCACGGGTTCAACCGGCTAGCGAGTAATGATTACTCTGCTTCGCCTTCTGCGGTGCCTTCTTCTTCCTGCACGACGCGTGGAGCGTGGACGTTTGCGATGTCCAGATCCTTGCCGTGTGCCAGAGCGACGAATTCAACACCTTTAGGTGCTTTAACGTCGGACAGGTGAACGTTGTCACCGATTTCCAGCGCGCCCAGGTCAACTTCGATGAACTCAGGCAGATCTTTAGGCAGGCAGGACACTTCCAGTTCAGTGGTAGTGTGCGAGATCTCGCCGCCTTTCTTGACCGGGGTTTCTTCGTTGATGAAGTGCACAGGTACGATTGCAGTCAGTTTCTGGCCAGCGACAACACGAATGAAGTCAGCGTGCATGATGAACTGCTTGGCTGGGTGACGCTGCATGGCCTTGACGATGACGTTTTGCTTTTTGCCGTCAACGTTCAGCTCGATAACGTGGCTGAAAGCAGCTTCGTTTTCGAACAGTTTGGCGATTTCCTTGGCCACGATGGTCAGGGATTCAGCGGCTTTGCCACCACCGTAAACAACGGCAGGGATGCTGGCGGCGTGACGCAGGCGGCGGCTCGCACCTTTCCCCAGGTCAGTACGCGCTTGGGCGTTCAGAGTGAAATCAGTCATTTTGTATCTCCAAAATAGCCATGTTCGGGCGGCGTTTGCGACCAGCGCCAAACCCGATATGGGCAAAAAAGCCCCGCCCCAACAGAGACTGTTGGGGCGGGGCGCTTTTCGTCAACGGAGGTTCTGAAGGGCAGGGCCCTTAACGGAACATCGCGCTGATCGATTCTTCGTTGCTGATGCGACGCATCGCTTCAGCGACTACCGGTGCGATATCCAGTTGGCGGATACGGTCACAGGCTTGTGCTGCAGCGGACAGCGGGATGGTGTTGGTGACCACCAGCTCGTCCAGCACGGAATTTTCGATGTTCTCGATCGCGCGACCCGACAGCACAGGGTGTGTGCAGTAGGCAAAGACCTTGGCAGCGCCATGTTCTTTGAGGGCCTTGGCCGCGTGGCACAGGGTGCCGGCGGTATCGACCATGTCGTCGACCAGGATACAGGTACGACCTTCGACGTCACCGATGATGTGCATCACTTCGGAGTGATTGGCCTTCTCACGGCGCTTGTCGATAATCCCGAGATCCACGCCCAGGGATTTGGCAACAGCACGTGCACGCACGACGCCGCCGATATCCGGGGAAACGATCATCAGGTTTTCGAAGCGTTGGTCTTCGATGTCATCCACCAGAACCGGGGAGCCGTAGATGTTATCTACCGGAATATCGAAGAAACCCTGAATCTGGTCAGCGTGCAGGTCAACGGTCAGCACACGGTCGATACCGACGACGGTGAGCATGTCCGCAACCACTTTGGCGCTGATAGCCACGCGAGCGGAACGCGGACGGCGATCCTGACGGGCATAACCAAAATAAGGGATAACAGCTGTGATACGAGTAGCCGAGGAGCGACGGAAGGCATCAGCCATCACGACGAGTTCCATCAGGTTATCGTTGGTCGGAGCGCAGGTCGGCTGAATAATGAAGACGTCTTTACCGCGGACGTTTTCATTGATCTCAGCGGTAATTTCGCCGTCGGAAAACTTGCCGACAGAGATGTCACCGAGAGGGATATGCAGCTGACGTACGACACGCCGAGCCAGATCGGGGTTGGCGTTCCCCGTAAAGACCATCATCTTGGACACGCGCAGTACCTGGAGGCTTAGGGTATGCCTGGATGACTATAGGAAAATGGCAGGGGCGGCTGGATTCGAACCAACGCATGGCAGGATCAAAACCTGCTGCCTTACCGCTTGGCGACGCCCCTGTATCTGTTGCAACGAATGCCTGGCATTCGGTTCTCTTAGAGCAGTGTCTGTAAGTTGCGGTGCAACATCGAAACGTTGCTGCCT
>CAURWS010000235.1:0-6203 GCA_963528485.1 uncultured Pseudomonas sp.
ACCCAGCACTACGCCGTGGACGACTATCGCCCACAACGCCGGGTAATGCATCGCGCAACGATTCTGGGCGATGCGCCGTTCTGACAGACGCCGCAGAGTGTTCTTACCGCCCCTGCTGACCGGCGGCGCCAGTCAGCAGGGGTTCAGACGCTGTCAGTTCTGATCGAAGCCTTCGCGATAGGTCAGCTCGCGAATCAGGTTGAGCTCCTGCGCCTCGTACTCGCGCTTGAGTGCGGCAAACTCCTCACCCAACTCGTCGATGGCCTGACCGGGGAAGCGATCCGGAAGCGCCACCACGCGCGCCAGATAGTCCTGCTTCAACGTCTCGAACCGCTCGGCATAGGCCTCGCGCAGGTACTCGACCCAGAAGTCACGCTGCGCGGCATAACGCATGAACGGCTCGCCGTGCTCACCCTGCTGCACCCGCGCCAGAGCGGTATCCAACTCACCGGGACGAATGCTGGCGTGTACCTGATACAGCATGTTGCTTGGTGGCAACGGCAGGTCCAGCTCCGTCGCCCAGCGCAAGCGATAGGCCAGGCGCACTTCGGCTTCGTCACGACCACCCGCTTGCTCAAGGGCGACGGCGTCCAGTTCATGCAATCGGTACAGACGACGAGTGAGCCGGTACAGCGACTGCCCGCGCAGCTCGGCCGGCACCTGGCTCAGGGACTGCTCGATGAACATCTGGATTTCGATCTGGTTGAACACCAGCCAGGCGCCGTCGTGACAGGTCTGGAAGCCGGTTTCCGGCTGCACCAGCGCTTCTTGCGCGATGCCGTTATAAAGCAGGCGGTTTTCTGCCGACTGATCCGCCGCCTCCAGCACACGCCACACGCGCTCTGAAAAACCGACCCGCGTCAGCGCATTGCGATAGGGCGCCGATTGCGTCAGGCGTCCGATCAACGCCATCAGGTTGGGGGCATCGCCGCGCTCATCGAGACGCTGCCACAACGCCTGATGCTGCGCGTTTTCGTCCACCGAGCCCAACAGCCATTGCTCGACGTCCGGCACTTCTTCCGGTGGTGGTGCGGCAACGGGGCTGTGCAGCGCGCCGGAAGAGTCCGAGTCGGATTCATAGTCGTCGGAATCGGAATCGGAGTCGTGCCGCTCCGGTGACAATTGCTGGATGTCGTCCGGCAAATCCATCGCGAAGGCATAGGAGCCGTGGTAGCGCTCCGAAACGTGAGCCCTGCGCATGGTTTCATGGGTCAGCGGGTTACCCCGCAGCGCGATTTCGGTCTGCCCGACGTCGTTACGCGGGTTCTGCAGAATATGCTCGGGTAGCTCGGTCAGCTGATTGTTGTCCAGCGTCAACCCCTCCATCGGCAGCAGCGCGTCCACCCAATCCGGCCATTGCGTCAGCCCGGTGTTGTCCAGTGACAGCCAGCTCAAACGGCCTCGTAACCCGGAAACATCAGTGATCACGCCCAACTGATTGCCGCTCAGATCCAGCGCGCCGAGCGCCGGCAGTCCGGCAAAAAACGCCATGTCCTGTTGCTCGATGGTACGCCCCTGATCCCTGAGGCTCAGCGTGTTGAGCCGGGTCAATTGCCGCAATGCCGAAGGCAGCGCTGGTTCAGGCTCAACACGCCCGGTCAGTTCCAGGCTGGTCAGTTGAGGAAAGCTCGACAGGAAGGTGTTCATCCGGGAAGCATCGGCACTGACCCGAATCAGCTGCAAGTTACGCACGCGCATGTAGAAAAAGGCAGGCAACCGGGGCGGAAAATCCTCCAGCGAAATACCCTGCAACGTCAGCACAGACTGCGTCTGGCCCTCGCTGTAGCTACGCCAGAACTCAAGCAGGCCTTCGCCGATCACCCGGCGTAGCTCGATTGTTTCCTCACTCAAGGGGCGTGACGAACTTGAGGCTTGAGCCCAGATGTCTATCGCTTCGCGCAACTGCAGCCGCTCCTGCTGCAGCACCGCGATGTGGGCGGCCAGGTGTGGGGGAAGGTCCAGATGCAGGCGGAATCGACTACCGGGGCCTTCATTCAAACCGATTCTCATCATCGTCAGACGGGAGAGGGGATTACCCTGCAACGCGATCGTGGTCGGTGAGTCCGCCGCTGTCTGATTGGCGGATAAATCCCAAGGGATCTCGCTGATGCGGTTGTTGCGCAGCGACAGCTCGGTAATCGTGGAGGACTCCAAGCCTTCAAGCCAGGCTGGCCAGTGTTGCAGCCCGATGTTGTCCAGCCTCAGATAGCGCAGGCGCAGGCTGGTCAGGTTGGTGGGCGGGATGAAGCTGACCGTATTGCCGCTCAGGTCCAGCGATTGCAGGTGATCGAGCCTGCTCAACGATTGCACCTCCAGCAAGCTGATAGAGATGTTCTGGTTGACTAACCGCAGGCTGCGCAGCGACGGGAAAGACTGCGCCACCAGATACGGCAGCTGGAAAACCAGCGGCTCATTCCCCGAGGCGCCCAGGGCCGTGCGGCTTATTTCCAGCGACGTGACGTCAGGGAATCGGATAAAGAACGCTTCCAGCGCCAGACGCTGATCTACCCACCGGGAAACCGGCTGCGCAGCGGATGTCACTGGCCTGCTGATGGCGATATCGATCAGCTCGAGCTGGCTGACACGCCGCTGAAAAAAGTCAGGCAACGCGGGCGGAAAATCGCTCAACACGATGTTTTGCAGGCGCAGCACCGGAGTATTTGGCGTCATGGCAGGCAAAGCGATTTCCGGCAGCGCCGTTTCGGCCCAGTAGCGCCATATCGCCTCATGAATGCGCGTCCGACTCGCGAGCTGCTCCTGCGCATCGGGCAACCCGACCGACACGTCGCCCCAGGCATTCAAACTGACGTCCAGCGCCATGCGCTCATCGAGGATCTGGATCAGTCGCTGATGAATCTGCTGACGGGTCAAACCCGTGCCCTCAAGAGCGCTGAGCATCTGCTCGGCAGAGACATCGGCGTTCAGCAAACCCAAGGTGCGAATGAGATCAAGCAAGGTCTCGCGCGCGATAAACCCCTGCAATGCGCCCCGCCCGCTCAGCGGGTAACCCAGGCGCCCATCAGCCAGGCGCATGGGTGAAGTCCGACCCGGCGCGGCAGGTTGCATCTTAAGGAGCTGGCGCAGCCGGGATCGCGACAGCAGCGGCGCGTTTTGCAGGGCGAGCTTGAGTTTCGGCCCGTCCCACACGCCGGGAAAACCCAATGCAGTCCGCTGAGCATCAGGCAAGGCATGCAGCACTGCGGCAAAGAGATCGTCACGCCCGTGCAATTCGAGCCCCTGATGATCGAAGGCTTCGTAACCGTCAAGGTGGCGGACCAGCACCTTGCGGATCGCGGCGTCAACGGGGCCGATCGCGTCGACCCGTGCGCCATTGAACCTGCCCTCGCGAACCTCCAGGCGCACCTGCGCAGACCAGCCGGGCAAAGATTCAAGGGCGTGAAGAATCAGCACGTCGGTGTCGGCATTGCTCACCGATTCAAGGTAGAGCCCCTCGTAGGCGCGAGCCAGCCTGACCTGCTGCTGGTAGACGCGAACCTCCTCGGCGATCCGCATGGGCACGCGACCCTGCGCCAGCGCCTCACGCTCAGTGGTTGAAGCCGCGCGCACCAGCTCGTCGGCAATGCTGGCAGGCAGCTCAGGGTAACGCTGGGTGATCGCCAAGGCGTTCGTCTCGCGAGTCACGGATTCGGCGCGGTATCGAGCCTCGAACAATGCCTTGTTGTCGACATCTGGCTGTGCGTCCTGGGCTTGCTGCTGGATGTGCTCATCGATTTGGAAACGACGCATCTCGTCTTCCAGCAACGCGGGAGGACGCCGATTTTCGGCCAGGGCCCTGCGCAGTACCGTTTCGTGAGTCTCACTGACCTGCAGGATGCGTCGCGCCGTGACGTCGGAAAACGCCTCAGCGCTGTGCCCCAATCGCCTGAAGAGTTTCAGCCCCTCCCACTCCAGCGGCTGATCGGCAGGGTGTATCCAGGCGCCAGCGCCATTGCTGCGCAAAGGCGGCTGATAGCCGATGGCCTTGGTCGGATGCTCGACGCGCCATTGCCCGGAAGGTGTGCGATTGACCGAGTAGGTCTTGCCCTCGACCGAGATCCATTGCTTGCCCTGATGGTGATAGACGCCGAATTCATCGGGTTTCAAGTCGGCAGGCAGAATCGTGTCGTGAGCGAACGGCGCGATGTCGGGCTTCCACAAGCGAGACCCGCCGTCGGGCAACTCGACCTCCTTGAGTAGTTCCTCGATAAAGGAAGGCGTCTCGACAGTCATCGTCTCGACCACCGGCGTACCGCCCTCAGCGTGGACGGCCCCAAGCGCGGCAATGAGTGCCACGTTTTCCACCACATCCATGAAGTAGCCCCAGCCCTGCTCCCACTCGCCGCGAGTCCAGCTGTCGATGCCTTCGAACACCTCAGTTCCCAGTTGGGCGGCAGCTACGGCCATCATCACGCCACCTACCGCAGGCACGACGAAACCCACGGCATTGAGGGCCTGCATGGCCAGACTTTCGAAGTAATGCACGCGCTGAGCCAGGGTTTTCTGGTCTTCGTCGGCCGTGGGCACAGCGTGAAACAACGCGTCGTCCTTGAGCACCACAGCTTTTTGTTCGGTGATGGCCGTCAGCATCCCCTCGGCAAATTCGCGTTCTCGTAGATGCAGCTTTGCATGGGGGTCGACCTGTTGCTCATACCAGCTCCGGTCCTTGTTCCAGACCAACGGCCGCAGGCATTTATCCAGCGTTGTCAGCAGATGTGCCCGCTGACGGGCCGGAATCAACCCTTGGAAAAACCCCAGATACCCCTCCTGCAGGAGCCTGTCGCGCAACGCGCGGGTAAAGGCTGCGCTGGACTCATACTCCTTGAGCGGGCACAGCGGATCATTCGGGATGTAAACGACGATGCTTTGCTCGCTGTCCGCATCGTCCCGCGCCTTGCCGATGGCGACGACCCCGGTCAGCTCGATGTCCCAAAGCCGCAGAAAACTCGTGGTCACCGGCTGTCCTTGGGACGAGACCTGTGTGCGGTTGTCACCGACCTGCAGCAAAGCGTGATACAGGCTTTCGCTGATATCGGACTTCATGCGGGCCAGGTGCAGCTGAATTCTGAAAGCCATCGCCTCGACGCGCTTGAGCAATCCCCGGCGGTTGAAGGTGGCCGCATCGGGCGCATCGCCAGGTTTGGAAACCGGATTGAGGAAGGCGTCGACTTTTTTCTGGTATTGCCCCCCCAGGTCCAGCTCCCGGCACAGGGCTGCAAAGTCCGGAGGGCTGATCGCCAGTTCGGTGGCCGTCATCTCCAGCCCGTCGAGTGGATAGCGATCATAAATGGCCGCCTTCTGACGTTCGTTCAGATCCATGCCCGCAGGCTCGGTTTCCCAAGCCTCGAAATTCTGCAACGCCGCATGCAAAAGCGTCTGCATCGCGGCTTTAAGGGATTGCTGATATTGAACGAGCGGATCGCGCGACGCGTTGACGAACGAATCGTCGACCTGGATGCGACGCGCATGAAACAGCCAGGTTTTGCGCACATCCACGTCCAGACCGAATCGCGCTTTTATCGCGGCGACCAGCAGGGGCTCGGCAAAGGCTTGGAGCGACGGCAGTTCGTTCAGCGCTTCGCTCAGCTCCTGCTGATAGGCCAGGTGCAGCACGTAGTCCTGGCGCAGCGCCTCAGTCACATCGGGCATGGACTGTCGCGCCTGTTCGTACCAGGAGAGGCGATTGGCGCCCGCCTGTCTTAACGCGCGATGAACGTCCGGGGTGGCGTTGGCCAGCCAAGAGGGCACTCTGCTGCGCACTGTATTGAAATGCCGACTTGGCGGCGAGGTGTGTTGCTGGGGAGATTCGACTGATTCAGACATGGATAAAGCCTTGAAACTTTTAGGGAATGTCCGAGCGTATTCAGAACGCTCCCCATAAAAAGCTCAAAAACCGGATATCAATCAGGTGGCTTTGCCCCGGATTTGCAATAGATAAATGCAATAAATATTGCCTTTGAAGGCAGCTTCCTCGCATGACGTATGAAAATTCGCAGGGAACAGGCGATGGCCATAGAGGGCGTGCATCACTTTGGGCCTATCGGCGCCGCGAATGCGCGAATAGCGTGCAAAACCGATCAAGAAACAACCAACCCTGAACGGTCATTCGAACACTCATGACTTGCCGTTGAGTCAGGAGCCCTCGGGATACGGCCTGAAATCGGGGCTCTGAACGCTATTTCGAAATTTCCTACAGGCTTTTCTGA
>CAURWS010000236.1:0-6199 GCA_963528485.1 uncultured Pseudomonas sp.
CTTTATCCACAGCGGCACCGTCAGCTTGCAGCGAACATGGTGGCTGAGGGTGGCGCAGTGATTTCGGAGCTGCCACTGGATGCCCCGCCCCATGCCAGCAATTTCCCGCGACGTAACCGGATCATCAGCGGCCTGTCACTCGGTGTACTGGTGGTTGAGGCCAGCGTGGCCAGCGGTTCGTTGATTACCGCGAGGCTGGCTGCGGAGCAAGGTCGGGAGGTCTATGCGATTCCAGGATCTATCCACCACCCCGGCGCGCGAGGCTGCCATCAGTTGATTCGCGAGGGTGCAATTCTGGTCGAAACAGTCGAGCACATTCTTGAGGGCCTGCAAGGCTGGAAAAACCTGCCGCCCAGCAACGACGCCGTGGAAAGCCCTGCGCGCCCCAATCACCCGCTGCTGGCTTTACTGCACGTCGCGCCCCAGACCAACGAGGACCTTGCCATCAACAGCGGTTGGCCACTGCCCAAGGTTCTGGCAGCGCTCACCGAGCTTGAGCTCGACGGCTGCGTGACCTGTGAGGCGGGACGATGGTTTGCCCGGGCGCCCTGAGGTTAAACTGCCTGCCAGCGTTATATCGGAGAGCGAACGATGGTCAGCAGTTGGCGTGTGCAACAAGCCGCACAAGATGTCCGGGCCGGGGCGGTGATTGCCTATCCAACCGAAGCAGTCTGGGGACTGGGGTGCGACCCCTGGGATGCCGAAGCGGTTTACCGCTTGCTGGCGATCAAGCATCGGCCTGTGGAAAAAGGGCTGATCCTGATTGCCGACAATATTCGTCAGTTCGACTTTCTGTTCGAGGACTTCCCCGAGCTGTGGATCGACCGTATGGCCAGCACCTGGCCGGGCCCGAACACCTGGCTCGTGCCCCATCAGGGCCTGTTGCCTGACTGGATCACTGGCGGGCGCGACACCGTGGCCCTGCGCGTCAGCGACCACCCGACAGTACGCGAGTTGTGCGCCCTGACCGGTCCACTGGTGTCGACCTCCGCCAACCCCACAGGCCGACCGGCCGCGCGTTCGCGACTGCGCATCGAGCAGTATTTTCATGGTCAGCTGGACGGGGTGTTGAACGGCGCGCTGGGCGGGCGCCGCAACCCGAGCGTGATTCGCGATCTGGTGACCGCCGAGGTCGTGCGGGCGGGGTAAAACGGTACGTCTGCCGCAGGGGATGCGGCAGACGCTCACGCTGTCTTAAAACGCTGGAACCACAGCGCCTTTGTACTTCTCAAGAATGAACGCCTTGGTTTCCGGGCTGTGCAGCGCGGTGACCAGTTTCTGGATGGCGGGCGAATCCTTGTTGTCTTCGCGGGTGACCAGGATGTTCGCGTACGGCGATTCCTGCCCCTCAATGATCAGCGCGTCCTTGGTCGGATCGAGCTTGGCGGTCAGCGCATAGTTGGTGTTGATCAGCGCCAGATCGACCTGAGTCAGCACGCGCGGCAGGGTTGCGGCTTCCAGCTCACGGAATTTGAGGGCTTTCGGGTTTTGCAATACGTCGCTCGGTTTGGCGGTGATGCTATTCGGATCTTTCAGGGTGATCAGACCCGCCTTGACCAGCAACAGCAAGGCGCGGCCTTCGTTGGTGGCATCGTTGGGCAGCGCGACGGTGGCGCCGTCCGGCAGGTCCGCCAGGTTTTTGATTCTGTCCGAGTAGGCGCCGAACGGTTCGACATGGACCTTGGCCACGCTGACCAGATTCGTGCCCTTGCCCTTGTTGAACTCATCCAGATACGGCTGGTGCTGGAAGAAGTTGGCGTCCATGCGCTTCTGATCGACCTGCACGTTCGGCTGGATGTAGTCGTTGAAGACTTTCACGTTCAGCGTCACGCCCTCTTTGGCCAGGGCCGGTTTCACGAACTCGAGGATCTCGGCGTGCGGCACGGCGGTGGCAGCGACGGTCAGGGTTTCATCGGCGTGGGCGGACAGGGCAGCCACTGCAGCGAATACAGCCAACAGCTTCTTCATTTATATCGACTCCTTGAAATACGCGCCGGGCGGCGCGCATGTGCCGGCCCATGCCTGTGAGCAGGGCCGGCGAATACGGTTAACGGTGTGAAAAGTGCGCGACCAGCTTGTCGCCCACGGTTTGCAGGATCTGCACCAGCACCAGCAGCAATACGACCGTCACGAACATCACATCGTTCTGGAACCGCTGATATCCGTAGCGGATAGCCAAATCCCCCAGACCGCCCGCGCCCACGGCACCGGCCATGGCGGTGAACGACACCAGCGCGATCGCCGTGACCGTGATCGCCGCCAGAATGCCCGGTCGGGCTTCAGGCAACAGGGCTTTGATGATGATCTGCCGGGTGGTGGCGCCCATCGCCTGAATCGCCTCGATGATGCCGCGATCCACTTCACGCAGCGCGGTTTCCACCAGACGGGCGAAGAACGGCGTCGCGCCTGCGATCAGCGGCGGCAGCGTGCCGAGAATCCCCAGCGAAGTGCCGGTGATGATTTCGGTCAGCGGCATCATCACGATCAGCAGGATGATGAACGGCAATGCCCGCAGCATGTTCACGATCAGGCCGATGGTGGCGTAGACCGGCTTGTTCTCGAGCAGTTGGCGAGGCGACGTCAGGAACATCAAAACGCCCAGCGGCAGGCCCAGCAGCACCGTGAAGGCCAGGGAAATGCCGAGCATGATCAGGGTATCGCCGGTTGCGACCCAGATTTCGTACCAGTCGACGTTGGAAAACAGAGTGGCCAGGGTTTCCATCAGCGCAGGATCTCCATGTGAACGTCAGCCGCGGTGAAGCGGGCGAATGCGGCCTCCATGTCGCCGCCGGTAATGGCCAGCGTCAGTTGCCCGTAGGGAGTGTCCTTGATGCGGTCGATACGACCGGCCAGGATGCTGTAGTCCACACCGGTTTCTCGGGCGACGGTGCCTAACAGCGGCGCGTAGGTCGCGTCGCCCTGGAACGTCAGACGCACGATGCGGCCTTGCACGTGGGCGAAGTCCGAATTCTGATCGTTCTCGTCGACCTGCTCGTCTTCCTGCACGAAGCGACGCGTCGTCGGGTGCTTGGGATGCAGGAACACATCCGCTACGGCGCCCTGCTCGACGATCACGCCGGCGTCCATCACCGCTACTTGATCACAGACGCGACGAATCACGTCCATTTCATGGGTGATCAGCACGATGGTCAGCTTCAGCTCGCGGTTGATCTCGGCCAGCAGTTGCAGCACCGAGGCCGTGGTCTGTGGGTCCAGAGCGCTGGTGGCCTCGTCGCACAGCAGGATTTTCGGTTTGGTCGCCAGCGCGCGGGCAATGCCGACGCGCTGCTTCTGACCGCCCGACAGCTGCGCCGGGTACTTCTTCGCGTGGTCGGACAGACCCACCCGCGCCAGCAACTCGGCGACGCGCTGATCGATCTGCGCCCGAGACAGGGTTCCGGACAGCGTCAGCGGCATGGCGACGTTGTCGGCCACGGTCTTGGACGACAGCAGGTTGAAGTGCTGGAAGATCATCCCGACCTGTTGGCGAAAGCCGCGCAGGCCATCGGCATCCAGTGCCGTGACATCGACGTCATCGACAGTGATCTTGCCGCCGCTGGGGGCTTCCAGGCGATTGATCAGGCGCAGCAGGGTGCTTTTGCCAGCACCGGAATGGCCGATCAGGCCAAACACCTGGCCGTTTTCGATCCGCAGGCTGGTGGGGTGCAGTGCGGGAATTTCCCTGTCGGCGACCCGATAGGTTTTATGGACGTTTTGAAACTCGATCACGTAGCGAACCTTGTGGGGGCGCGTTGGAGAATCAGCTCATTGGCGAGCTGCATGGCGATGCCATTTCGGCCGTTTATCGCCTCGGCTGGATAAAACGGGCGCGCATTTTAGCCTGTCGGGCCGTGGTTGGGCCCAGCATTCTTAGCATTGATTTGGCAGATGACATGCCGAACGGTCATAAAAACCGACATTGGGGCGGCTGATGCAACGTTAGACCAAAGGTTGGAAAAAACACGGAACGGCCATTTTTATCCTTAGTCACTACATAAGCGCTGAAATTTTCCCTGTTAATTGTCAGGGAAATTCCTGCTTACCGAGCTCATACCGACTTCCCCTACGGAAGAACGAGAAAAGAGCTGCCTGAACCGAGGAGTCTTTGTCTGATGGCTACGAAAAAACCGACACCAGTAAGTGCTACGCCCAAAAGCGATCTGGCAGGCACCGATACGCTGGATCGTGGCAATACCAATGAGAAGCTCGACAGCCTTGAGCAGTTCCGCTCCGATGCGACCGGCCAGGCGCTGCGCACTAACCAGGGGGTGAAAGTCTCCGATAACCAGAACACGCTGAAGGTCGGCAACCGCGGCCCGTCGCTGCTCGAAGACTTCATCATGCGCGAGAAGATCACGCATTTTGACCACGAACGCATTCCGGAGCGCATCGTTCACGCCCGCGGCACCGCAGCCCACGGCTATTTCCAGAGCTATGAAAACCATTCGAAGTTGAGCAAGGCTGAATTCCTGCGTGATCCGGGGAAGAAAACTCCGGTCTTCGTGCGTTTTTCCACTGTACAAGGCCCACGCGGTTCCGGTGACACAGTGCGTGACGTGCGCGGCTTTGCCGTGAAGTTCTACACCGGCGAAGGCAACTACGATCTGGTCGGCAACAACATGCCGGTGTTTTTCATACAGGACGCGATCAAGTTTCCTGACTTCGTGCACGCCGTAAAACCTGAGCCGCACAACGAGATTCCTACAGGCGGCTCGGCCCACGACACCTTCTGGGACTTCGTGTCGCTGGTGCCGGAATCCGCGCACATGGTGCTGTGGACCATGTCCGACCGGGCCATTCCGAAAAACCTGCGCACCATGCAGGGCTTCGGGATTCATACCTTTCGCATGATCAACACCGAGGGCAAATCCTCGTTCGTCAAATTCCACTGGAAGCCCAAGTACGGCACCTGCTCGCTGTTGTGGGACGAGGCGCAAAAGCTCGCCGGTAAAGACACCGACTACCACCGCCGCGACCTGTGGGAATCCATCGAGTCTGGGGACTACCCAGAGTGGGAATTGGGTGTGCAGATCGTCGCCGAAGAGGACGAACACAAGTTCGATTTCGACCTGCTCGACCCGACCAAGATCATCCCCGAGGAAATGGTGCCGGTGACGCCGCTGGGCAAGATGGTGCTCAACCGCAACCCCGACAACTACTTTGCCGAGACCGAGCAGGTCGCGTTCTGCCCGGGCCACGTGGTGCCGGGCATCGATTTCTCCAACGACCCGCTGCTGCAAGGCCGGCTGTTTTCCTACACCGATACGCAAATCAGCCGACTGGGCGGGCCGAATTTTCACGAGATCCCGATCAACCGCCCTGTCTCGCCCAACCACAGCGGCCAGCGCGATGCGCAACACCGCATGACCATCGACAAAGGGCGCGCGTCGTACGAACCCAATTCCATCGATGGCGGCTGGCCGAAAGAGACCCCGGCAGGCCCTGAGGACGGCGGCTTCGAGACGTACCAAGAGCGTGTCGAGGCGGACAAGGTGCGTGAACGCAGCCCTTCGTTTGGCGATCACTTCTCCCAGGCCACGCTGTTTTTCAACAGCATGATCGAGCACGAGAAAGAGCACATCATCGCGGCTTACAGCTTCGAACTGGGCAAGGTCGAGCGCGAGCACATTCGGGCGCGGCAGGTGAACGAGATCCTCGCCAACATCGACATGACCCTGGCCAAGCGCGTGGCAGAGAACCTTGGTTTACCAGCGCCGACAGGCCCAACGGTCAAGGCGCAGAAAACTGGCAAACCGACTGTGGATCAGTCGCCGCTGTTGAGCCAGGTCAACCTGCTGTCCGGCGATATCGCGTCGCGCAAGGTGGCGATCATCGTCGCCGATGGCGTGGACGACAAAGCCGTGGCCGCGATGAAAGCAGCCCTGGAGGCTGAGGCGGCACATGCCAAAGTGCTCGGCCCGACTTCGGCGCCGGTCAAGACTGCCGGGGGTAAAACGCTGGCGGTGGATGCCTCGATTGAAGGGCTGCCGTCGATTGCCTTTGACGCTGTGTTCATCCCGGGTGGCGCTGCGTCGATCAAGGCGCTGAGCGGAAACGGCGTCGCGCTGCATTACGTGCTGGAGGCGTACAAGCACCTCAAGGCGATTGCCTATGCAGGTGAAGCGAAGGAGCTGATTGACCTGCTGCGTCTGGAAGCCGATGCGGGGTTGTTGGCGGTGTCTGACAGCAAGTCTTTTGC
>CAURWS010000237.1:0-6191 GCA_963528485.1 uncultured Pseudomonas sp.
ATTCAACCGCGTGGCCAGCTCGGCGCCCAACTGCACCGGCCGCACCTGCTGATCCACGGCATCGATCCTGCGCCCGAACTCCCGCTCGATCAGCGCTGCGATCAACTCCCCCGGACACTGCTCGGCCAGCGGAATCACCTCGGCATACACCTGATCGGCATACACATCCGTCCAGCACAACGGCGCCGAGCGCTGGTTCACGTCGACCTTGATGCTCGACATACAGAAACAATGCGCCCCCGGTTCCAGCCCCAGACGCCGCGCCTGAGCGATATCCGCCACGAAATGCCGGACCTCCTGAACATCACGGATATGCGTCTCGGCGACATGCACCAGATCCGCCACCGACGCCAGCGACTGCGAATAACCACCGCTGGGCGTTGCAGCCTCGACACGGGTGCCGACGCGTTTGCGCCGCGACACCATGCCCTGTTGCTGTAACTGCGTGATCGCCGCGCGCACGGTGTGACGGCTGACGTCGTACAGCGCGCACAGCTCGAATTCCGTCGGCAGCAAAGACCCCACCGGGTAGCGCCCGTTGCTGATGCCTTCCATCAGGTCATTGGCGACGGCCGCGTAACGCGTTTGATTGATGCCTTCCATCGAGCTCTCCCCACAGCGAGTTGACAGTGTATCAGGGCAAGGGGTAATAATTATGTACGGACATAACAAATATGTACGGCCAATAACAACATTTGGGACCCTCTCCATGTCCACTACCGTTTTTGACTCTGCACTGTTCCGCGACATGTTCGGCACCGCTGAAATGCGCGAAGTCTTCTCCGACAAAGCGCTGATCGAGCGTTACATAGAAGTTGAAGTGGCGCTGGCCCGCGCTGAGGCGCGTTGTGGCGTGATCCCCGCCGACGCAGCCGAACAGATCGCCGCCAAGGCCACCTTCGAATCCCTCGACCTTGCGTTGATGCAGCATGAAACCGAAATCGTCGGTTACCCGATCCTGCCGCTGGTCGAGCAGCTGTCGAAGACTTGCGGCGAAGCCGGGCGCTATGTGCACTGGGGCGCGACCACTCAGGACATCATGGACACCGCCGTGGTCCTGCAAGTGCGTGCTGCGCTGGCGATTGTCGAGCGTGACATTCAGGCCGTGCGTGGCCTGCTCGCCGGGCTGGCGCAGAAGCACCGAGACACGCCCATGGCCGGTCGTACCCACTTGCAGCACGCCTTGCCGATCACCTTCGGCTACAAGTGCGCGGTGTGGCTGAGCATGTTCGACCGCCACGCCGAGCGTCTGGTGGAGCTGCGTCCACGGGTGGAAGTGGGGCAGTTCGCCGGTGCCGCCGGGACTCTGGCATCGCTGGGCGACAAGGGCCTGGACGTGCAGCAAGCGCTGATGGCCGAACTGGGCCTGGGGGTGCCGCAAGCCACCTGGCACGTGGCCCGTGACGGTCTGGCCGAGACCCTGAACTTCCTCGGTCTGGTCACCGCCTCCCTGGGCAAGGTCGCGCTGGACGTCATGATGATGATGACCAGCGAGCTGGGCGAAGCCTACGAGCCGTTCGTCAAAGGCCGTGGCGCCAGCAGCACCATGCCGCAAAAGCGCAACCCGATTTCCTGCGAACTGATGTACGCCGCTGCCAAGGGCGTACGCCAGCAGGCGGGCCTGATGCTCGATGCGATGATCCAGGATTTCGAGCGCTCCACCGGCCCGTGGCAGGCGGAATGGATTGCCATCCCTGAAGCTTTTGCCTTGAGCGCGGCCTCCCTCGGCCAGGCGAAGTTCATGCTCGCCGGCCTTGAAGTGCGCCCTGAGCGCATGCTGAAAAACCTCAACATGACCCAGGGCCTGATCGTCGCCGAAGCCGTGATGATGGGGCTTGCGCCTGCGCTGGGTCGTCAGCTTGCCCACGACGTTGTGTACGCCGCATGCCGCGTTGCCAACGATGAAAACATCAGCCTGCTGGACGCGCTGGTCGCGCAAGGCGCGGTCACCGAGCGCCTGGATCTGGCCGAGCTGCAACGTCTGACCGACCCGTGCAACTACCTGGGGCTGGCGCCGCAGATGGTGGATCGCGCGCTGGCCCGGGAGGGTTCGGTAAAACGCTGACGGTTTGAGTTGCACACAGAAACCTGTGGGAGCCGGCTTGCTGCGGGCGGCGTTCCGACGAAAGCGGTGGGTCATTCAACATCGCGGTGTCTGACCTGACGTCTTCGCCAGCAAGCCGGCTCCCACAATGATCGCGTCAGACGGAGAAACTCCGAACCACACCGAATGTGTGTGATGGCTCGACTTCTGCCCATAACAACAATGAGAGCGCAAGCATGTCTTCTACCGGTAAAAAACCGTTCTACCGCGACCTGACGTTTCAGGTGGTCGCGGCCATGGTCCTGGGGATTGCCTTTGGTTTCGTCGCGCCTGAACTGGCGGCCAGCTTCAAGATCCTCGGCGACATCTTTCTCAAGCTGATCAAGACCGCCGTCGCGCCGCTGGTGTTCTTCACCGTCGTGCACGGCATTGCCTCGGCGGGCGACATCAAGCGCGTCGGCAAAGTCGGCCTGCGGGCGCTGATCTATTTCGAGGTGCTGTCGACGTTGGCGCTGGCCATCGGCCTGATCTGGGGCAACCTGCTGCAGATCGGCTCGGGCATGCACGACGCCCACCCCAGCAGCGCCACCGCCGCCGCAGCCAGTGCCGCCGTTGCCAAGGGCCACGGGCCGACGTCGACGCTGGACTTCATTTACGGGATTTTCCCGGACAACTTCGTCGGCGCCTTTGCCGGTGGCCAGTTGTTGCAGGTGCTGGTGATTTCAGTGCTGTTCGGTTTTGCGCTGCTGGCGCTCAAGCCTGAGCGTCGTGAAGTGATCGAAGAGGGGCTGAGCCGCATCTCCGAATGCTTCTTCGAGTTCATCAACCTGATCATGAAGTTTGCGCCCCTGGGGGCGTTCGGCTCGGTGGCCTACGCGGTCGGCAGCAACGGCACCGCGGTGCTGATGTCGCTGGCCAATCTGGTGCTGATGTTCTACGTCGCCGTGTTCTTCTTTATCTTCGTGGTGCTTGGCGCCGTTTGCCGATTGGCCGGCTTCAGCCTCTGGCGCTTCTTGAAGTACATCAAGGACGAGATTCTCATCGTGCTGGGCACCGCGTCGTCAGAAAGCGCCTTGCCTCGCCTGCTGCAAAAGCTGGAGAAGTTCGGCTGCTCGAAACAGAGCGTCGGCCTGGTGCTGCCCACCGGCTATGCGTTCAACCTGGACGGCACCTCGATCTATATGTCCCTGTGCGTGCTGTTCATCGCCAATGCCTACGGTGTGCCGCTGAGCTGGGAGCACCAGTTGGGCATCATCGCCATCATGCTGGTGACCTCCAAGGGCGCAGCGGCCGTGTCCGGTGGCAGCTTCGTGGTGTTTGCCGCGACCGTGACCGCTGTCGGCGTGTTGCCTGCCGAGGGCCTGGCGCTGCTGTTCGGTGTGTACCGTTTCATGTCGATGGCCATCGCCACGTGCAACACCATCGGCAACAGCGTCGCCACCGTGGTCGTCGCCAAGTGGGCCGGTGAGTTCTCCGAGCAGACCGCGCAGGAAGAATATTCCCGCGAACTGGGCCGCGCGCCGGGGGCTGCGCTATGAGTGAAGTGCGTCAGGAACACGATGCGTTCGGGCCGGTGTCGATTCCGGCCAACCGCTACTGGGGCGCGCAGACCCAGCGCGCGCTGGAGGTGTTCGGCCGTCATGGCGAGCGCTTTCCCGCCGCGTTGATTCACGCCTTCGGCCTGCAAAAGCTGGCCTCGGCCAGGGCCAACAAACGTCTGGGCACCTTAAAGGAGGACCTTGCGCTGGCGATCGAACAGGCCGCTGCACAGGTCGCGGCGGGGGCGTTCGACGAGCATTTTCCGCTGACGGTCTGGCAAACCGGCTCCGGCACCCAGACCAACATGAACGCCAACGAGGTCATCGCGAATCTGGCCAATCTCGCGCTGGGCGGGGCGTTGGGCAGCAAGCAACCGGTGCACCCCAACGATCACGTCAACCGTTCGCAGTCGTCCAACGACAGCTTCCCCACGGTCATGCACGTCGCCGCCACCTTGCAATTGCGCGATCAACTGCTGCCTGTGTTGGCCAGCTTGCGCGATGCCCTCGACGAGAAGGCGCAGGCGTGGGCGCAGGTGTTGAAGATCGGCCGCACGCACATGATGGATGCCGTGCCCATGACCCAGGGTCAGGCCTTCGACGCGTTTGCCCGGCAGATCGGCCATGGCATCGATCGCATCGAGGGGTGTCTGCCGCGTCTTCGCGTGTTGCCCCAGGGCGGCACGGCGGTGGGCACCGGGCTCAATGCGCCGGAGGGGTTCGATCAGGCGTTCTGCGAGGCGTTGAGCGACATCACCGGCGAGCCGTTCGTACCGAACCCGAGCAAGTTCGAAGGCATGGGCACCCACGATGCGCTGGTGGAGGTGTCGGGGGCGTTGAATGTGCTGGCGGTGTCGCTGAGCAAGATCGGCAACGACATCCGCCTGCTGGGCTCAGGTCCCCGCTGTGGTCTGGGGGAGTTAGTGTTGCCGGACGACGGTTTGACCTCATCGATCATGCCTGGCAAACGCAATCCGACCCTGGCCGAAGTGCTGGTGCAGGCGGCGATGCAGGTCATGGGCAATCACACCACCATCACCCTGGCCGGGGCGTCCAGCGCGTTCGAGCTGAACGTCGCCAAACCGGTGCTGATTCACAACCTGCTGCAATCGATCGGCGTGCTTGCTCATTGCGTCGGCATCTTCACCGAGAAGCTGATCAGAGGGCTTGAGCTCAATCAGCGGCAACTGGCGGATAACCTGGAAAACGCCTTGCTCATGGCCACGGTGCTCAACCCGGTACTGGGTTACGACCGGGTGGCTCAAATCACCCGCAAGGCCGCGCAGGAGGGGGTGTCGCCCAAGGCGGCCGCGGTGGCGCTGGGCTTGATGACGGCCGACGATTACGACCGGTTGGTGCGGCCAGAGTTGATGGTGCGGCCGGGGGGCTGAGACATGCCCGCCGGCCGTGTGGCAGCGCCCGGTATCAGGGCTTGCGGGACAGTTCCATGATCATCGCCGTGGTCAGGTACAGGCGCGGCGCGATGCTCGACAGTTCCGCGTACTCATCGTCGGCGTGCAGCCCCGCGCCGACCACGCCCATGGTTTCCAGCACCGCAGGCTTCTGGCTGTCAGGCACGTAGGCGTAACCGACATCGGTGCCGAAGCGCATGGCAATCGGCTCGATGTTGCGGCCGATCTTGCCGTACAGGGCTTGCGCGGTCTTGGCCAGATCTTCGCTGCCAGGGTTTTTCACCAGCGGTGGGCGGCCCTTGTCGAGGCGGAAGGTCACCTCGGTGCCGTCGATCAGCGTGTTCTTGATGATGCGCTGACCATCGGCCAGCACCCGATCCGACTCACTCAGGTCCGAGTAGCGCATGTCACCCTCAGCCGCAGCGCTGGCGGGGATGATGTTGCGTTTCTCGCCGCCCTTGATCAGCGTCCAGTTCACCGTCGTGCCCTTGGCGGGGTCGCCCAGATCCTTGAGCTGAACCAATTGGTGGGCCAGTTCCATCGCCGCATTGCGTCCGGCTTCCGGGGCGGAACCCGCGTGGGAAGACTTGCCTTTGACATCGACGAACACGCCATTGATGCCGTTGGTGGCCACGGTCAGGGCGTCCTTGTCCGGCGGCTCGTAAGAGAAGACGTAATCATGCTTGCGGGCAAGGTCGGCGATGATTTTCTTCGAGCCCGCCGAGCCCATTTCCTCGTCCGGGTTGAACAGCACAGTGATGGTGCCGAAGTCCTTGAACTGCTGATCCTGTAACAGTTTCAACGAATGCAGGACCATGGCCACGCCGCCCTTGGCATCGGCCACCCCCGGCCCATAGGCGCGCTCACCCTCGATGCGGAATGGCCGTTTCGCCGCCGTGCCAGGCCCGAATACGGTGTCGTAGTGGATCATCAGCAGAAAGGTCTTGCTGCCGTTGCCCTTGATCGTGCCGACGATGTTGTCGCCCACCGAAGGGGCGGCGGGCGTCGTTTCCACGGTGGCGCCCAGTGCTTTCAAGCGATCGACCAGCACTGCGCTGACGGTCTTCAATCCCGGCGCCTGACCGGTGCCGGTGTCGATGTCCACCAGCTGTTTGACGGTGGCCAGATAAGGCTTCTGTTCGGCTTCGGCTTTTTTCAGCAGTTGATCAGGAGGCAGGTCGGCGGCCAGGGCCAGGG
>CAURWS010000238.1:0-6172 GCA_963528485.1 uncultured Pseudomonas sp.
GTTCCATGGCAGCCTGGAAGCGCCACGGCGGCCTTGAACCCCATCGCATTCGCCTCAGCGAACGCATGACCGAGAAAGGCTACCCTGACGAATTCATCCAGCGCATCTTCGAACAAATCAAAGGCTTCGGCAGCTACGGCTTCCCCGAATCCCACGCTGCCAGCTTCGCCTTGCTGACCTACGCCAGCTGCTGGCTCAAATGCCACGAACCCGCGGCCTTCACCTGCGCGCTGATCAACAGCTGGCCCATGGGGTTCTACAGCCCCGACCAGTTATTGCAGGACGCCCGGCGACACCACATTGACGTGCATCCGGTGGACATTCGCTACAGCGACTGGGATTGCTCATTGGAGCCGGTAGAAGGGCGCGAGTACACGCAGAATCTGGCGATCCGCATGGGCCTGCGGATGATTCGCGGTTTTCGCGAGGAGGACGCACGATGCATCGAACAGGCCCGCCAACAGCGCGCATTCAAGGACGTCACCGACCTGTGCCTGCGCGCCGACCTCGACAACCGGGCGCGGGCTTCGCTGGCGGATTCCGGGGCGTTGCGCGGGCTGGTCGGCCATCGTCATCGTGCGCGCTGGGAGATGGCCGGGGTCGAGGTGCAGCGGCCCTTGTTTGGTGACGATTGCTTCGGCGAAGAAACGCAGGTGGCCTTGCCGTTGCCGAGCGTGGCTCAGGACCTGATGGCCGATTACGATACGCTTGGCACCACCTTGGGCCCACACCCGCTGGCGCTGCTGCGCAACAAACTGGCGGCCAAACGCTTTCGTAGTTCAAAAGACCTGTTGGGCGAAGAGCACGGGCGTTCTTTCAGTGTCGCGGGGTTGGTGGTGGGGCGACAGCGACCGGGCACGGCCAGCGGCGTGACCTTTGTCACCCTCGAAGACGAGCACGGGATGATCAACGTCGTGGTCTGGCGAGATCTCGCCGAGCGTCAGCGCAAGGTGTTGGTGGGGTCGCAGTTGATGCAGGTGTTTGGCAAGTTCGAGTACCAGAAAGGCGTGCGCCACGTCATCGCCCAACGCCTGTTCGACCTGACCCCGCTGCTGACGGGGCTTGATGTGCGCAGTCGTGATTTTAAATAGTGGGTGCCGCTGTGGGGGTGAGCTTGCTCACGAATGCGGCCGTGCAGTCACATTGATGGTGACTGACAGGAGGCTTTCGTGAGCAAGCTCACGCCCACAGGTGGTTGCGGTGTCTCAGGCGAATCATCTTGCAGCCCGACACACCGCCATCATCAAATCTCCACCTTCACCGCCCGCCCGGTCTTGATCGATTCCAGTGCGCAGTTGGCCAGGTGCAGGGCCTTCAGGCCGTCCCGTGCGTTGGTCGGCAGGGGCTCGTTGGCGCGCACGGCGTCGATGAACTGGTTCAGCTCGTTGCGGTACGAATCGGCGTAGCGCTCCAGGAAGAAGTTCTCCAGCGGCTCGCGCACTTCGGTCTGGGTGGCGCTGTAGGTGCGTACGGTGCTCGGGCGGTGGTTGTCGTTGAGCACCATGCCTTTGGAGCCGAACACTTCCAGACGCTGGTCGTAGCCGTACACCGCTTCGCGGCAGCAGTTGATGTGGCATTGCTTGCCGGAGGCGGTGCGCAGCAGGACCATCACGCTGTCGTAGTCGTCGATCTGCGCCAGAGCCGGGTCGACCAGGCGGCTGGCGATGGCCAAGACTTCCACCGGTTCTTCGCCCAGCAGGGTGCGCGCGGTGTCGAAGTCGTGGATGGTCATGTCGCGCAAGATGCCGCCGGAATGCTTGAGGTATTCCACCGGCGCCAGGCCCGGATCGCGGCTGGTGATCACCACTTGGCGCACGTCGCCGATCTCGCCCTGGGCGATGGCCTTACGCATTTGCAGGGTGTCGGGGTCAAAGCGGCGGTTGAAGCCCAGCATGACCTTGCCGTTCAGGCGCTCGATGTCTTCAACGGCCTTGGCGGCCTTGGCAAAATCCAGGTCGATGGGTTTTTCGCACAGCACCGGTTTCCCCAGCTTGACCGCGCGCAGCATCAGGTCGATGTGGGTGTCGGTGGGCGTGCCGATGACGATGGCATCAACGTCGTCGCGGGCGATGGCTTCGGCGCAGTCGTAGGCCGCCGCGCAACCCAGTTTTGCCGCCAGTTTGTCGACGCCTTCGCGCCAGGGGTCGGCGATCACCGACAGTTGCACATCGGGGGTGGCCGCGACGTTGGCGGCGTGGATGTTGGCAATACGGCCTGCGCCGAGGACTGCGATGCGTAGCATGGGTGGATCTCCTTGGATTGTTGTTGTCAGGGGCGATCGGGGTGTTGCTTGCGCGAGCATCAATGCGCCAGGTTGAACGGTGTGACGATCTGCACCGGCGAGGCGGGGACCGGGTCGGCCCGCCATAGTCGGTGAAACTGCAGGATCTGGGTGAACGCGTGGCGGGCATCGACCTGCAGGTTGTGGTCGATGATCGCGGCAATCTTTTCTTCAGCCAGCAACTGGCGGTTTTCCTGATCCAGGTCGTGGCCGATGAACACGGTCAGAGGGCGCTCGAGGGCGGCGAAGGCATCGACAATCGCGCGGTTGCCGCCGCCGACGCTGTAAACCGCCTTGATCGAGGGATTGTCTTTCAGGGCCTGGGTCACGCGTTCCAGGGTCGGTTCGTAGACGCCAAAGCCGCCGCTGATGTCGACCACGCGCAGGTGCTGGGCGCGGCTGCGCAGCCAGGTACGAAACCCCATCTCGCGCTCTTCTTCGCCCCGAAACAGCTCGCTGCTGATCACCACGGCGACGTCCTGGGCGTTGCTGTCGAGCCAGCGCGACATCAGGTACGCGGCGGTCTGCCCGGCGGTGCGGTTGTCCATGCCGATGTAGCCGATGCGCTCGCTCTGGGGCAGGTCGGACACCAAGGTCACCACTGGAATCCCTGCGGCCGTGACCTGATTCACCGCTTCGTTGATCTGCGGCTCATCGGCGGCCTTGAGGATCAGGCCCTGGCTGCCCTTGCTGGCACAGCGCAGGATCAGATCGTGCATTTGCTGGGTGTCGATTTCCTGATACAGGTGAAAACGCGGAAAGATGCGAAACGGCGCCAGGCTGCCGAGCTGCGCATGGATGGCGTCCTGCACGGCGTCGCTGAAGCGCTTGGGGGTGTGCAGGATGATGTCGATGTGAAAGGTGCGACCCACGGCCGGCCCGGATTTTTCCTGGGCTTCGAGTTCTTCAAGGGCTTGCTGGATACGCCGGTTGGTCTGGTAATGCACGCTGCCGCGCGCGTGCAGGACACGATCGACCGTGGCTTTGCTGACCCCCGCCTGGGCGGCGATCTGCTTGATGGAGAAACGTCTGGCGCGGTCGAGCATGGAATCCCCTGAGCCTTTTTTGAGGTCTTGTTGAGGTCGATTCGGGTCTGACTGATGTGAGCGCAATGCTAGTCTTAGTTCTATTCATTGTACAGATAGAATTTAAATTCTATTGCGATGATATTTCCGCAGCCAAAAACAACAACAGCAGGAGAAGGGCATGTCAGTACGTGATTTTTCCACGCCGAATCTTTCCACTTCATTCGCCGGCCGTTACTACGTGGTCACGGGCAGCACCCAGGGCCTGGGCGCCGCCGTGGCGCGTACCCTGGCGCTGCGCGGCGCTGCCGGGCTGATCATCTGCGGGCGCAGCCGCGACAAGGGCGAGCAGCAGGTGCGCCTGCTGGCCGAGCTCGATTGCCAGGCGTTTTTCGTCGAAGCCGACATGGAAAACGTCGAGGACTGCCGCCGGGTCGTGGCCGCTGCCAAGGATCATTTCGGCACCGTGCACGGGCTGGTCAACTGCGCCGGGATGTCCGACCGCGGGACCATCGTCGACACCTCGCCGGAACTGTTCGACCGCATCTTCGCGGTCAACGTCAAGGCGCCGTTTTTTCTGATGCAGGAATGCATCAAGCTGATGATCGCCAACAAGGTCGAAGGCTCGATCGTCAGCATTCTCAGCGTCACCGGTCATGGTGGCCAGTCGTTCCTTTCGGCCTATGCCGCGTCCAAAGGCGCGCTGGCGGTGCTGACCAAAAACGTGGCGTTCAGCACCTTGCGCAATCGCATCCGCGTCAACGGCCTGAACATCGGCTGGATGGACACCCCTCACGAAGACCAGATTCAGCGCCAGTACCACGGCGCCCAGGACGGCTGGCTGCAACGGGCAGAAGCCGAGGCGCCGTTTGGCCGCCTGCTCAAGCCTGAAGAGGTCGCCAACAGCGTGGCCTTCCTGCTGTCTGACCAGTCGGGCCTGACCACCGGGGCGATCATCGACATGGAGCAGGGCATCATCGGCTGTGGCGACGGTTCGGCTCCGCGCCCGGATGCGCCGCTCACCCTTGATGGAATCGCGCCATGAGCCTGTTTGCCAGCGCCGCCGATATCGACGTCGAGGCATTCGCGGCAGTCTGCGAGCAGCAGGTCCGCCTGAGCGATTACCCCAACGCTCAAGAGGTGGTCAGCAAGGTCGTGATCTATCAGGCCGATCGCCTGCGCAGTGCGATGCAGCAGGACCGCACGGCAGTCCTGAGCGAATTGCACAGGCTGTTTCGAGACGGCTCCGGGATCATGGTGGTGCGCCATGCCTACCCCGATACGGCGGTGATCGATCGGCACAGCGAGGTGTTTCGCCAGATCATTGCCGACGAGTCTGCCAGCGTGGTGCGCGCTGACCATTTCGCCAAGGCCGGGGCCAATCAGCGGATCTGGAATTCCCTGCAAAAGGCTGCCGAGCACTCGCCGGATTCGTTCATTGAGTACTATGCCAATCCGCTGCTGGGGCTGATTTCGCAGGCCTGGCTGGGGCCGTATTTTCAGGCCACCGCGCAGGTCAACGTGGTGACGCCGGGTGGGCAGGCGCAACAGCCGCATCGGGATTATCATCTGGGCTTCCAGAGCGATGAGGTGGCGTCGCGCTTCCCGCTGCCGATTCATCGGCTGTCGCAGAACCTCACGCTGCAAGGGGCCGTGGCACACACCGACATGCCGCTGGACACTGGTCCGACCTTGCTGCTGCCGTTCTCCCAGCAGTACGAACTGGGCTACCTGGCGTGGCGTGATCGGCGCTTTATCGACTACTTCGCCAGCCATGCGATTCAACTGCCGTTGAACAAGGGCGACCTGCTGTTCTTCAATCCGGCGCTGTTTCATGCGGCGGGCACCAATCGCACGACGGATCAGTTCCGCATGGCCAACCTGCTGCAAATATCCTCGGCATTTGGCAAACCGATGGAGACGGTCAATCGGGAGAAAATGGTGCTGGCGCTGTATCCGTCGCTGCTCAAGCGGGTGGAGCAGGGCGAACTGGATGAGGAGGGCATGCAGGCGGTGATCGCCATGAGTGCGGACGGCTATTCGTTTCCGACCAATCTGGACACCGATCCGCCGCTGCACGGCATGGCGCCGCAGACGGGCCAGCAGCTGCTCGAACTGGCGCTGCGCGAGCGCTGGGAGGTGGGGCGGTTTGTCGAAGCGGTAGAGGTGATGAGGTGCAAGCGGCTGGCTTGACGCCGGATTACGATGCGACACAAACCCTGTTGGAGCAGTCGCAGGTTTGACGGCACGAAAGCGCTTGAATCGTTAGATGGACCCGTTCGCCTGAGGCTGATTCAGCGCACACAGGCAGGGCGTTTGCCAAGCGCAGTCAAAACGGCAGGACCGTTTCAGATGTGCTCGGAAACGGTGGCTGCGTTGACCAGGTCGTACAGGGCGAAAGCGCGGTTGACCAGGAAAACGGTCACGGCGGTGAGGGCAGCGGCGTTGATCAGATGAAGGGTCATGTCGGTAGTCCTGTGGGAGTAGTCAATAGGTGAGCAAGCGATGGGGCAATGTTACGCGAGGCCCGAAAAACCTGAAGACAATCGCCTTTATGGTGGTCATCAACGGGAATGATGGGACTGGGGCGGTACCAGGAAGGTTCAACGCTGCAGTGACCCCTGGCGCAGCGTTACGCGCCCGGTACGACACCCACGTCCGACATCGCGAGCCTAAGGCTGACGACGACGCCATGCACATGGCCTATGGCTCTGTTACGCAATGGCTGCGCAATCTGGCGTCTCTGGCTGTAGACGCAGACGCCGCCTCATCCCCGCAATGCCTGCCAGAATCGTTAAATCAATCACTTACAGCCTGTTTGTGGACAATATCGTTTAGTTGAATAAAGCACGCACTAATAAGAGGC
>CAURWS010000239.1:0-6145 GCA_963528485.1 uncultured Pseudomonas sp.
GTCTGACACAACGCAATCGCGGGCAAGCGCGCTCCTACAATGGGACACTACGTCGTTCAGTCAACGACGCTGTGTCAGCGCGCGGCGTTCGAATTCGACGATGCGCTGGCGGTAGTGCTCGATGGTCTGCGCGGTCATGACGCTGCGCTGATCGTCTTTCAACTCGCCGTTCAACTCGTGGGCCAGTTTGCGGGCCGCAGCGACCATTACGTCAAAAGCCTGTTTCGGGTGACGCGGGCCTGGCAAGCCGAGGAAGAAGCTCACGGCGCGGGTGCTGAAGTGATCGATGTCGTCCAGATCGAACACGCCTGGCTTAACCGCGTTGGCCATGGAGAACAGCACCTCGCCGTTACCGGCCATGCTTTCGTGGCGATGGAAAATGTCCATTTCGCCGAAACGCAGGCCGCTTTCCAGAATATTCTGTAACAAAGCCGGGCCTTTGAAGCCGCTTTCGTCACGGGAAATCACACTGATCACGAGCACTTCTTCGACAGGTGCCTGATCCTTGTCTTCGGTGATGCGCTGGGCGGGCTTGTCGTCCGGGAAGTCTTCGTCGCGGGCGCTGAACAGGCTCGGGCCGTCGACATCCAGGTTCAGGTCGCCCTGCTGTGGCTCGTCCTTGCGCTTGTTGCGCTTGTTATCACGCTCGGGGCGCTCAGGCCGTTCGCGGGCCGCGCTCATGGTCGGCAGGTCGTGCTCGTCGAGCTGCGGTTCTTTCTGGCCTTCCAGGACACGTGCAGGGCCCAATACCTCGGCGGACGAGCCTTCTTCGTCGTCCGGCAGGTTGGAGAAGCTGCGGTCCAGCCTGAATTTCAGTTTGCCCTTGCCACCGCGCATCCGGCGCCAGCCGTCAAAAAGAATACCGGCAATGACAATAATGCCGATGACGATCAGCCACTCTCGCAGACCGATTTCCATGTAATCCCGTGCCTCTAATGAAAATTCTGAAAATTAAGGGCGTAAACCCCTTTAAAACGTGGAGCCAACTCTATGTTCTGAATGGCCTTTTACCCACGCAAAATGAAAAAGTGGACATTAAGCTAGCACGACCAAAGGTAACTTTACACCGTATGTTACATCTGGCATGTCGCGGCCTCCTGTCAGGTCGCGCGCGAGCTTTCTGTACTACGCAATCACAACGCCACTTTTCCCTCATCAATCTGTTCGACCGCATGGCAGTCCGCTATGCATCCACCAGCGCCATCGCCTCCTCTACGTCCACCGCCACGAGGCGCGAACACCCGGGCTCATGCATAGTGACGCCCATCAACTGGTCGGCCATTTCCATGGCGATCTTGTTGTGGGTGATGTAGATGAACTGCACGGTTTGCGACATCTCCTTGACCAGTCGGGCATAGCGGCCCACGTTGGCGTCGTCCAGTGGTGCGTCGACTTCGTCGAGCATGCAGAACGGCGCCGGGTTGAGTTTGAAAATGGCAAAAACCAGCGCCAGTGCGGTCAGGGCTTTTTCGCCGCCGGACAGCAAATGGATCGTGCTGTTTTTCTTGCCGGGAGGACGCGCCATGATCGTCACCCCTGTATCGAGTAAATCTTCGCCCGTCAGTTCCAAATAAGCGCTGCCGCCACCGAAAACTTTTGGAAAAAGTGCCTGAATTCCGCTGTTTATCTGATCAAAGGTCTCTTTGAAGCGATTACGCGTTTCTTTGTCGATCTTGCGGATGACGTTTTCCAGGGTGTCCAGCGCCTCGACCAGGTCCGCATTCTGCGCATCCAGATAGCGCTTGCGCTCGGACTGCTGCTGGTACTCGTCGATGGCCGCCAGGTTGATCGCGCCCAGACGCTGAATCCGCGCGGCGATGCGCTCCAGTTCTTCCTCGGCCTCTTTCTCGTTGGCCTCGGGCGTCAGCGTCGCCAGCACGCCATTTAGATCGTAGCCGTCTTCGTGCAATTGCTCCTGTAAGGTCTTGCGTCTGACCGTCAGCGATTGCCATTCCAGGCGTTGCTGCTCCAGTTGCCCACGCAGCAGTTGCGATTGTTGCTCGGCCTGTGTCCGACGTTTCTCTGCTTCACGCAGTTCGCGGTCGGCGTCTTCCAGGGCGTTTTTCGCGGTGCGCATTTCGTCGTCGACAACCATGCGTCTTTCCAGCAATTCTTCGAGTTTCAGGCGCAGCTCTTCCAGCGGTGCGGCGCCTTCCTCCAGGCCGAGGTTCAACTGCTCGCGCTTTTCGGTCAGGCGCTCGGACTGCATCTCCAGACGCTCCAGCGCCTGGCGGGTCGAGTCGTGCTGGGCGCGCAGCGAACTGAGGCGCACGGCCAACTGGTTGCCGTGGTCCTTGTGCTGGCGGGCCTCCTGACGCACCCGGTCCAGTCGCTCGCGCAGGCTGTCGCGCTGGGCCAGCAGCAGTTCGCGCTGCTCGGTGTCCAGCGCCATGCTGTCAAGGGCGTCCTGCAATTGCAGGCGCGATTGGCCAAGGCTTTCCTGCTCGATGGCACGTTGCTCGCCCAGCTCGGTGAGCTCTTCATCGAGGCGCGTGCGGCGCAGGGTCAACTGCTCGACCTTGGCCTTGGCGGCCGACAGCTGGGCCTTGAGTTCACTTTGCTGACGGGCTTCGTCCTGCAGGCGGCGGCGCAATTGCTCGCGGCTGTCTTCCTGCAGGCGCTGCTGCTCGCGCTGGGTCAGCCGTTGATCCTCCAGCGCGGCCAGGGTCGCTTCACGCTCTTCGCGCTCGGCTTCCAGACGCTGCAATTCCTGCCCTCGCGCCAGCACGCCACTTTCGGCTTCGCTGGCACGACGCACCCGCAGGAAGTCGCGCCCCACCCAATAGCCATCGCGACTGATCAGGCTCTGACCTGCGCTGAGCTGCCCGCGCATCGACAAGGCATCGTCGAGGGTTTCCACCGGTTTGACCTGCCCCAGCCAACTGCTCAGATCGACGCGGGTTTCGACCTTGTCCAGGAGGCTGCCAGGGATGCGCGTGACGTCCGCCGCCGGGCTCACCAGACGCAGATCGCCCTGGCTGAAACCGGCCAGATCAAGCCCCGCGAAGTCATCGACCAGCACGGCCTGCAGATCGGCGCCGAGCACCGTTTCCACCGCCAGCTCCCATCCCGCTTCCACGCGCAAGCCTTCGGCCAGACGCGGCCGCTCATTCAATTGATGATCGCGCAGCCACTCGGCGGTGCCGGTGCCCGGGTCGAGCGCGGCCTGTTGCAGGGCCTCCAGCGAAGCGATGCGGCCGTTGAGGCGTTGCAGATCGCCCTGAGCCTGCTGCTGGGCCTGAGTGGCCTGTTGCAGTTCGAGGCGCAACTGCTCAAGGCGCTCGATGAGCTGTTCTTCTTCGGCGGTCAGTTCTTCGAAGGCCATCTCGCGAGCGGCGAGGTCTTCGCTGAGGTCAATAATCGCGGCGTCTTCAGGGTCGGCCGCCAGTAGTTGACGTTCTTCGCCAAGGCGACGCTGACGCTCGGCCAGGCGCTCCATGCTGGTTTCCAACTGCTGGATGCGCGCCTGCTGTACTTCGGCCTGACGCCGGGGCTCGGCGGAAGACAGGTTGAAGGCGTCCCACTTTTCCTGCCAGCCGTGCATCGACGCTTCGGCTTCTTCCAACGCCGCGGCTGATTCTTCGGCAGCGGCGAGGGTCATTTCCTGCTCAGGCTCGAGCATTTCCAGCTCTTCGCCGAGGGTCGCCAGCAACGTGCGGTCGTGGCCCAGATGCGACTCGGTTTCCTGCCGGGCGCGCTCGGCTTCGCGCAGGTCGTCCTGCAATTGACGCAGGCGCTGCTGGCCGTGCTGGATGCTCTGTTCGTTACGGGCGATGTCGCCGCCGACCGAATAGAAGCGGCCCTGCACCAGATTGAACCGCTCGGACAGGTCGTGATGACCGTCACGCAAGCGCTCAATAGAAGCATCGGCGCTGCGCTGATCAGCCACCAGCGCTTCGAAGCTGACTTCCTGAGTGCCGATGATCGACTCGCGCTGAGCGACTTGCTCGTTCAGGGCCTGCCAGCGCAGGGCCGACAGTTGCGCCTTGAGCTGACGCTCCTCGCCTTTATATTCCTGGTACTTCTCGGCGGCTTGTGCCTGGCGATGCAGACGCTCGAGCTGACGTTCGAGCTCTTCGCGCAGGTCGGTCAGGCGCGCGAGGTTTTCGTGGGTGCGACGAATGCGGTTCTCGGTCTCGCGACGGCGCTCCTTGTACTTGGAGATGCCCGCCGCTTCCTCGATGAAGTTGCGCAGATCCTCAGGCTTGGCTTCGATCAGCTTGGAGATCATGCCCTGCTCGATGATCGAGTAGCTGCGCGGGCCCAGGCCGGTGCCGAGGAAGATGTCGGTGATGTCGCGACGCCGACACTTGGTGCCGTTCAGGTAATAGGTGTTCTGGCTGTCGCGGGTGACTTTGCGGCGAATGGAGATTTCCGCGTAGGCGGCGTATTCGCCCACCAGGGTGCTGTCCGAGTTGTCGAACACCAGCTCGATGCTGGCCTGGCTCACCGGTTTACGGCTGGTGGAGCCGTTGAAGATGACGTCGGTCATCGACTCGCCGCGCAGGTTCTTGGCCGAGCTTTCGCCCATGACCCAGCGCACCGCGTCGATGATGTTGGATTTGCCGCATCCATTGGGGCCGACCACAGCCGCCATGTTGCTGGGGAAGTTCACCGTCGTCGGATCGACGAACGACTTGAACCCGGCCAGCCTGATGCACTTCAGACGCATGGGTCAGCTGGCCGCCAATGCAGACAGAATGGACTGGCAGCTGCGCTCGGCGTACGCGGTGAGCACGTCGCGGATGCGCGCCAGGTCACGGGCGACCACGGCTTCGAGCAACTGGCCGAACAGGGTCAGGTACTCGCTCATCTCGGCCTGACGCTGATCCAGCGCCAGGTAATAGAAGCGGCTCATGGACGGCTGCAGGTTCTCGACGGTCTCTTCCAGGTACGGATTGTTGGCGAACGGATACGCCGCGCGCATCACGTTGAAGCTGTCTTCGACAAAGCTCTTCACATCGCCGCGCTCGCCGCTGGCAATCAGCCGCTGCTGGATTTGCAGGAACGGCGCCAGATCAAGCTCTTGCTTCCAGCTTTTGGCCACCGCAAGGCCGAGCAGGATGTACAGCTCGCTCATCAGGGCGCACAGGCTCTGGATGTTGTGCGGGGTGAGGATAGAGACCTGGGCGCCACGGCGCGGCAGGATCACGATCAGATGACGGCGTTCGAGGATCAACAGCGCTTCACGCACCGACCCGCGGCTGACGTTGAGCGCCTGCGTGACCTTCTGCTCCTGAATCCGCTCCCCTGGCTTGAGCTCGCCGCGAATGATCCGCTCGGCGAGGTGATGAGCGATCTGCTCAGCGAGGCTGTCCGGTGCCTTGAACGTCATTTCTTTCCTTTCAACCAATGGCTGCACACAAGCGGCGCAGTGTATCGCACTGGATACCTGTGGCGCAGGGCCATGTCATGGAAACTGGCACGAAATAAGCAAAACTTTGAGCGTCGCCACAGCGATTCATTGCAAGGGCGTGTTGCCGTTAATCGGGTTGCGCGCGGAAATTTCATTTTCTTGACTTATAGGTCAGATTTTAATTGACCCAATAGTCAGAACTGATAGATTCATCGACAGGTTCGATGACGAATTCCGCTACACCTTTTACGACAGCTTTCTATTACAAGAAGACGAGGCGCGACCCGTGATCCAGTTTTTGCTGAACCAAGAGCTGAAAACCGAGCATGCTCTGGACCCCAACATGACGGTGCTCAACTATCTGCGTGAGCATTTGCACAAATCCGGCACCAAGGAAGGCTGCGCCAGCGGCGACTGCGGCGCCTGCACCGTGGTGGTAGGTGAATTGAGCACCGATGACGATGGCCAGGACCACCTGAGCTATCGCAGCCTCAACTCCTGCCTGACCTTCGTGGCCTCGCTGCACGGCAAACAGTTGATCAGCGTCGAAGACCTCAAGCATCAGGGCCAGCTGCACGGCGTGCAAAAGGCGATGGTCGAGTGCCACGGTTCGCAATGTGGCTTCTGCACGCCGGGCTTCGTGATGTCACTGTTCGCGCTGCAGAAAAACAGCACAGCCCCAGACACTGCTCAGGCCCACGAAGCCTTGGCCGGCAACCTGTGCCGCTGCACCGGGTATCGCCCGATTCTCGCCGCCGCCGAACAGGCCTGTGGCGCGCAACGTCAGCC
>CAURWS010000240.1:0-6145 GCA_963528485.1 uncultured Pseudomonas sp.
GCATTGATTTCTTTGCGCGTCCACTCGTTGGGGGCGAAGTTGCAGATCAGGTGATCGTCGGTGGCTGCGTCCCAGCTTTCGTCGATGCCGTTGGGAATCCCGCTGAGCTGGCCGCGATTGGCCTTGCTTTGCAGGAAGCCTTCCAGGCCGCAACCGAAGTCGGCGGTGGTGATCTCTTTGGCGTAGGTCGCGCTCACTGTGGTGATGTGGCTGGCGTAGGCCATGCCTGCCTTGATGAACGACAGGCGGCCGTAGAACTCCATGCCATCCGGGCCCAGCGCTTCGTCGGGAATGCCCAGCTCGCGGCTCGACGCCGTGCTGACAAAGCCCTGATACGCGAGGTTGTGGATGGTAAAGATGCTCGGCGTGCTCTGGCCGCGCCATTTCATGTAGGCAGGGGCCAGGCCGGCTGGCCAGTCGTGGGCGTGAACCAGCTCCGGGCACCACTGGGTTTTCAAGGCACCGGCGGCGAAATCTGCAGCGGACAGCCCCAGGCGGGCGAAACGGATGTGGTTGTCGGACCAGTCGCGACCTTGATTGTCGCCATAAGGCGTGCCTTCACGCTCGTACAGTTCCGGGCAGATCAGTACATAAATAACCAGGCCGTCTTTCATGTCCATCCGGCCGATCTTGCAGGGCGGCAACGCCGCATGTCCGCTGAGGGAGCTGATGATGTGAATCGGGTTACCGCTATTGATGACCTGTGGATAGCCGGGAATCAGCACGCGTACATCGTGCAGGTGGCGCATGGCGCGCGGCAGTGCGGCAGACACATCACCCAGGCCGCCGGTTTTCACCAGATCGGCCATTTCCGAAGTGACGAACAGGATTTTTTTCCGGTTCGCCATGGATATGCCTGGTTGGACAGGGGGCAGTTGCAGCACAGGTGCGCTCGTCGTTGCGAAGACCGGCAGATGGGTCAGCTCGCTGGCCGGCTGATTAAAACTCTCTCCCTTCTGGGTTTTGACAGCGGCACTAATCATCGTTTTCTCCCATTCGATACGCAGTGTTGGTACAGCACTTGAGTTGTTATTGGCCATGTCCTATGGCCAGGCACACAAGACCTACGCAAAATCGATACCCATTTACCGACTGCATAGTGAAGGACAGGGTGAAAGCGGCCTCTGCTCGGGCTTCAACCGATAGCATAGGCGCTCTAATCAGCTGACCCAGGGCATTTGTAGAAGTTTCGACTTTTTTTCGAGGAAATGTCTGGCATGCGGGATAGCAGCTTTTTGTAGGAAAAAATTCATCTCGCTACAGAATCTCCCTACCTTTGAGATGCGCTGTTCAGGAGCATCAATCGTCGTTCGAATTTGTTGCAAACCGTCGGTCGGATTGTTCGACAATCAAACCAGCGTGGCTGGGAGAGCTTAGCCCCTCGCGGATTTTTTGCGACCGGCCAGTCACGAAATCGCTCGCGTCGCCTTTTCTCGGTGCAGAGAAGGTCGAATCTAGTGCGCGATGAGAAAATTCCTACTTTTGTCGCAGGATCTTTTGGGGCGCTCCACGGTAGAATCCGGGCACGCGGCTGATGGATGATCACAGATCCCCGTCGCCTGAAAACTCACAGGATGTTGAGGAACTCAATGCAAGCCCCTGAGGTGCTGGTCCTGCAAGCCAGCTATAGCAACCCCGTCCACGCTGAAGCCATCGGTCTTCTGCTCAATCAATACGCCGAGGACGCCATGGGTGGCGGGCAGTCGCTGTCTCTGGACAACCGCGAGCAGCTGGCGATCGAACTGGCCAAGCGGCCCCATGCGTTCAGCGTCCTGGCGTTCATCTCGGGCGAGCCGGTGGGGCTGGTCAACTGCTTCGAAGGCTTTTCCACGTTCGCTTGCCGCCCGCTGGTCAACATCCATGATGTGATGGTGATCGAGTCGGCCCGCGGCCAGGGCATCAGCCAGAAGATGCTGACCAAGGTCGAAGAAATTGCCCGCCAGCGTGGCTGCTGCAAAATGACCCTTGAAGTGCTGGAGGGTAACGAGGTGGCTCAGGGCGCCTACCGCAAGCTGGGCTTCTCGGATTATCAGCTCGACCCGCAGATGGGCCGGGCGCTGTTCTGGCAGAAGTCGCTCTAGGTATCGGCTGTAACCTGCAGCAGTCCGGCTGACCGACGGTGGCGTCCTTGATACTACCGTCGGCAAGTCGTGCTGCTACAGGGGCAAATTCCGTAGCTCGCTGTTGCTCCGGCAACACCATCCAAAACATTTGTAACAGTTCTGTCCTGTAAGACAATTCCGTGGGCGATGTAGGATCGCTTCCCGTATTGATTTCAGGACACCCATGTCTCTCTCACTGGAACCTCCCAGTCGATCCCGTCAACTGACGCCGGATCACCTTCACTCCAGTCCCTGCGCAGCTCTGCGCATGACCTCCCTGATTGCTTCAGGCCTCGGCCCACTGACCCGTGCGCCGGGTGTTGCTGTGCCTGTTTCCCTGCCACCGACAAGGACTCACTGACCCATGGAATGGCTTGCGGATCCCACGGCCTGGCTTGGCCTGCTGACCCTGATCGTCCTTGAATTGGTGCTGGGCATCGATAACCTGGTGTTCATCGCCATCCTCGCCGACAAACTGCCCCCCGAGCAGCGTGACCGCGCGCGCGTGCTGGGGTTGTCCCTGGCGCTGATCATGCGCCTGGGCCTGTTGGCGAGCATTTCGTGGATGGTGACCCTGACCGAGCCGCTGATCGACGTCTTCGGCAAGAGTTTCTCTGGGCGCGACCTGATCATGCTGTTCGGCGGTATTTTCCTGCTGTTCAAGGCAACCATGGAGTTGCACGAGCGGCTCGAAGGCCACGTCGCGCAACAGTCGGGCAGCGTGACCTACGCCCTGTTCTGGCCCATCGTCGCGCAGATCGTGGTGCTTGATGCGGTGTTCTCACTGGATGCGGTGATCACGGCCGTGGGCATGGTCGATGAGCTGTCGGTGATGATGATTGCCGTGGTGTTCTCCATTGCCATCATGATCATCGCCAGCAAGCCGTTGACGGCCTTCGTCAACGCGCACCCGACCGTGATCATGTTGTGTCTGGGCTTTCTGATGATGATCGGCTTCAGCCTGACCGCCGATGGCCTGGGCTTTCACATTCCCAAGGGTTACCTGTACGCGGCGATCGGCTTCTCGATTCTCATCGAGGTGTTCAACCAGATCGCGCGTTCCCGTCGCAAGCGCAGCCTGAAAGGCCATTTGCCGCGCCGCGAGCGCATGGCCCACGCGGTGCTGCGTTTGATGGGTGGGCGTAAGCCGGGGGTCGAGGAAGTGGGCGAAGACATCGTCGATATGCTCGACGGCGACAGCGAAGAGGTGGTGTTCGACCGCCGTGAGCGAGTGATGATCAGCGGCGTGCTGCAGTTGGCACAGCGTCCGATTCGTACCGTGATGACCGCGCGCAACGACGTCGACGTGATTGATCTGGCCGACGATGAAGAAAGTATCCGACAGCAGTTGATGGCGTCGTCCTACTCGCGATTGCCGCTGATTCGCAATGGCCGGGTGGAAGAGCCTTTGGGCTTCGTGCACAAGAAAGAACTGCTCAACGGGTTGCTGGCGGGCAATCAGCCGAACCTTGAACACCTGACCCGCAGCGCGATCAATCTGCTGGACAGCTTCTCGATCCTCAACGCACTGGACCAGATGCGCGGTCAGTCGACCCACATTGCCTTCGTGGTGAATGAGTTCGGCGATTTTGTCGGCATTCTGACCATGACCGACATCCTCGAATCCATCGCCGGTGAGTTGCCGGACGCCAGCGAGGCCGAAGGGCCGGATCTTGTGGAGGAGGGCGAGGGCGTGCTGGTCAACGCTGCCATGAACCTGAGTCATCTACGTGAGCGCACCGGCTTCAAGGCACCAGCCACTGATGAGTATCAAACGTTGGCGGGGTTGATCATGAGCCTGCTGGATCGTTTGCCGGTGATCGACGATGAGGTTCAGTGGGACGGTTGGACGTTGAAGGTCGCGCAGGTGCAGGAGCGGCGCGTGACCCGGGTGCTGCTGAGCAAATCCTTGAGCTGAAATCCTCATCACCCTGAATAAAGAAGGCCTGCATTGCGCAGGCCTTTTTGTTTGCAGCGTGATTCGCTTATTTGGCCGCCGCCACCTCTGGCGCAGGAGGCTGTTGTGCGGCGGCTTTTTCCATAACGGCGAAGTCACTCAGGCCCTTCTGCGCGTAGGGGTCGCCAATCAGCCGTGGACGCTCCTTGAAGTCGAAGCTGACAAGGCTTTTCGTCGTGTCCAGCTCGTCGAAGCTCAGCCCGGCCAGTTGCGCCCAGGTGTGAATCAGGTTCGAGCTGCTGTAAGCGCGGCTGTGGATGCTGTCGAAATTCCAGTTGTGGGTCTCGCGCCATTTTGGCGAGGCGTAGGCAATGAACGGCACCGTGTACATCGGGATCGTCGGTTTGGCCTCGTTGCGCCCCAGGGTGTCATGGCCTGGCGAGTCATAGACGTCTTCGCCGTGGTCGGAGAGGTACAGCAGGAAGCCGTTGGGATCGGCCTTGCTGTAGGTCCTGATCAGGCTGGACACCACGAAATCGTTGTACAGCACGGCATTGTCGTAGCTGTTGTACAGCTCGAGCTTGCTGTCGTCGATGGCCGCTGGCACGCCGTCACGACCGGTGAATTTCTCGTACTCCTGCGGGTAGCGGTACTGATATGCCATGTGCGTACCGAGCAGGTGCACGACGATCAGCTTGCGCGGTGCCGCGTCGGTCAGGGCCTTGGCGAAGGGTTCCAGCACGTCGCCGTCATACTGGCGGGCGTTCTGGTTGCGGTTGTTGTTCAGGTACACCTGCTCGTCGGCCTGCTCGGAGAAGGTCGTGAGCATGGTGTTGCGTTTGGTCATCGTCTGCTGGTTGGTGATCCAGAAGGTCTTGTAGCCGGCCTGCTTCATCACGCTGACGATGGAAGGGGTTTTCAGGTACAGGTCCGGGTTTTCTTCGTCGGCGAAGGTCAGCACCTGTTGCAGCGCTTCGATGGTGTAGGGGCGCGGAGTGATGACGTTATTGAAGACCTGCAGCTCGTCCTTCATGGCGTCCAGGTTGGGCGTGGTCTGGCGAGGGTAGCCATACAAGTGCATGCGGCCACGGTTGGTCGACTCGCCGATGACCAGCACCAGTGTGGTCGGCAAACCGGCCTGCTGATCCTTGAGGTTTTTCAGCGGGGCGATGTTGCTGCTGGTGGTCAGCATGTCCTGCATGCTGTCCAGCTGCTGGGTGTAGCGGTGGTAGGCCACCAACATTTGCCACGGCACGGCAGGCTCGATGCGCGATTCGAAGGCTTCCAGGCCCGCAGCCGTGGTGTCGAAGCGCGACATCTGCTTGGCCAGCGGGTAGCCGACGATGGCCACCAGAATGGCAGTGGCTGCCACGAGTGCGCGACCACGTGGCATGTACACCGGGCGCACGCGGGTCCAGAGGAAAATCGCAAAAGCCGTGTGGGCGATGAACGCCAGCACGATCCACCAGGCGAAATACTGGGTCATGTACTCGCCGGCTTCAGAGATGTTCGACTCGAACATGATGAAGATGACGCTTTGCGAGAACTCCTGCTGATAGATGAAGAAGTAACCCAGGCTGGCCATGGAGCAGGCCCACAGCACTACGCCAATGACCGCCGCCATGACGCGGGCCTTGTTGGGGAACAGCAGCATGGGCGCCAGCCAGATGCCGCTCATCAGGAAGGCCTGACGGAAACCGGCGAAACCGGTGATGCCGGTCAACTGGATCAACAGTTGGGTGATGCCTGAAAAATACCAGAAGAAGACGAACATCCAGGCCAGACCAGCCCAGTCGAAGCGTTTCGGAGTCGTGGTGCTCCGTTTTGTTGTTGCCATCAGGCGCTCCCGCACTCAATCTTTCGAACGACCGAAACAGCCGCGTCGTGGGTTACAGAACACGATCTGCAGGCGTCGGCATGCCCGCAGATGGTCTACAGAGGGCGCCGAGTATGTTTTCAGTCGCGTGAAAAAAACGTGAGTTCAGCGCAAGACCAGCGCAAAGAAGCCAAATAACGGGATTTATCAAGGCAGCGGAACGTTACCGAATGTGTCGAGTCCGAAAGGGATCCGAAGCTGCAGTGACTTTATGAGGCAGAGGGGGGATTCGCAGGAGGGCAAGCCAGCAGCTCGGGCTTGCCGCAAATC
>CAURWS010000241.1:0-6140 GCA_963528485.1 uncultured Pseudomonas sp.
GTCGTGCATCGACCGGGCCGGGTGATGGCCTGGGATGTTGAGCGCCTCGAAGTTGTGATAATCGTCTTCGACTTCAGGGCCTTCGGCGATGCCGTAGCCGATGTGGGTGAAGAATTGTTCGATACGTTCCAGAGTCCGGGTGACTGGGTGCAGACCGCCAGTGGTCTGACCGCGGCCAGGCAGGGTGACGTCAATGGACTCGGCGGCCAGCTTGGCGGCAAGCTCCGCCTCCTCGAACGACGCCTTGCGCGCATTGAGAACCTCTGTGACACGCTCCTTGGCAACGTTGATCAGCGCACCGACTTGCGGACGCTCTTCAGCCGGCAAATTCCCCAGGGTCTTCATCACCTGAGTCAATTCACCCTTCTTGCCGAGGTAGTGAACCCGGATTTGCTCCAGGGCGTTGATATCTTCGGCGCTTTGCACAGCCTCAAGTGCTTGAGAGACCAGCGCGTCCAGGTTTTCCATGTACAGACTCCAGATACGAAATAGGGGAAGAGCTTACAAGGCTCTTCCCCTATTTATGACGTTTAACACCGGACCCCGAGTGGGGTCCGGTGATTGCCGGGGACTTAGGCCAGAGTGGCTTTAGCTTTCTCGACAATCGCAGCAAACGCCGCTTTTTCGTTCACTGCCAGATCAGCCAGAACCTTACGGTCGATTTCGATCGACGCTTTTTTCAGGCCAGCGATGAAACGGCTGTAGGACAGACCGTTGATACGCGCACCAGCGTTGATACGAGCGATCCACAGAGCGCGGAACTGACGTTTTTTCTGACGACGGTCACGGTAGGCGTACTGGCCTGCCTTGATTACCGCTTGCTTGGCAACACGGAATACGCGTGAACGCGCGCCGTAGTAGCCTTTAGCAAGTTTCAGAATTTTTTTGTGACGCTTACGGGCAATGACGCCACGCTTTACACGAGCCATGAGTTACTTCCTCTATCTTTGATCAAAATTAACGAAGGCGCAGCATGCGCTCGACTTTTGCCACGTCGGACGGATGCAGCAGGCTGCTTCCGCGCAGTTGACGCTTACGCTTGGTCGACATTTTGGTCAGGATGTGGCTCTTGAAAGCGTGCTTGTGCTTGATGCCATTCGCGGTTTTCAGAAACCGCTTAGCTGCACCACTTTTAGTCTTCATCTTTGGCATGTTCGGATACTCCGCATTCAGTTGATAAACATAACCGCAAGGCCTGCCGTGCCCTGGTGGTTATTTCTTCTTTTTCGGGGCGATGACCATGATCAGCTGGCGTCCTTCCATCTTAGGATGCTGTTCGACGGAACCGTATTCGAGCAGGTCACCTTCAACCCGCTTCAACAGCTCCATACCCAGCTCCTGGTGGGCCATCTCACGACCGCGAAATCTCAAGGAAATCTTGGCCCTGTCCCCGTCACTCAGGAAACGTACCAGGTTGCGTAGTTTTACCTGGTAATCCCCTTCCTCCGTCCCTGGACGAAACTTGATTTCTTTAATCTGAATCTGCTTCTGATTTTTCTTCGCTTCGTTGGCCTGCTTCTTCTTCTCGAAGAGGTGCTTGCCGTAGTCCATCACCTTGCAAACAGGCGGGACGGCGTCAGCGGAGATTTCCACCAGATCCAACTTCGCTTCTTCAGCAATTCGAAGCGCTTCATCAATCGAGACGATGCCAATCTGCTCGCCGTCAGCGCCAATTAACCGAACCTCGCGTGCCGAGATATTCTCGTTGATCGGGGCTTTCGGTGCAGCTCGTTTATCTTGTCTCATTTCACGCTTAATAATAATTACTCCGAATCTTGGCGACCACGCCGGGAAACCGCTTGCGCGAGGAGCTCGGTGAACTGGGCGACCGGCATCGAGCCAAGGTCTGCGCCTTCACGAGTACGCACAGCGACAGTTTGCGTTTCAACTTCCCGATCTCCGATGACGAGGAGATAGGGAACCTTGAGCAAAGTATGCTCGCGGATTTTAAAGCCGATCTTTTCATTTCTCAAGTCAGACTTGGCACGAAATCCGCTTTCGGTCAGATTTTTTTCGACCTCAAGGGCAAAATCGGCTTGTTTGTCAGTGATATTCATCACCACTGCCTGAGTCGGCGCCAGCCACGCAGGGAACACGCCAGCGTAATGCTCGATCAGCATGCCGATGAAACGTTCGAAGGAACCGAGGATTGCACGGTGCAACATGACCGGACGCTTGCGGTTATTGTCTTCAGCGACATAGCTCGCGTCCAGACGCTCCGGCAGGTTCGGATCGTATTGCAGAGTACCACACTGCCAGCTACGGCCGAGGCAGTCGCGCAGGGTGAACTCGATCTTCGGCCCATAGAAGGCGCCCTCACCTGGCTGATATTCCCATTCCAGGCCCGATTCATTCAGCGCATCAGCCAGCGCATTTTCAGCGCGGTCCCACAATTCCTCGGAGCCCACTCGCTTGGCCGGACGAGTCGACAGCTTCATGGCGATATCGCTGAAACCGAAGTCCTTGTAAACATCCAGGGTGAGCTTGATGAAGTCAGCCGCTTCCTTCTTCACCTGTTCCTCGGTGCAGAAGATATGTGCGTCGTCCTGCACGAAACCGCGCACGCGCATGATGCCGTGCAACGCGCCGGAAGGCTCGTTGCGGTGGCAGGCGCCGAACTCGGCCAAACGCAGCGGCAGGTCGCGGTAGGATTTCAAGCCCTGGTTGAAGACCTGCACGTGACATGGGCAGTTCATCGGTTTCACCGCGTAATCGCGACTCTCCGAAGAAGTGGTAAACATGTTCTCGGCATAGTTGGTCCAGTGGCCGGAACGTTCCCAGAGAATCCGGTCGACCACTTGCGGGGTCTTGATTTCCAGATAGCCGTTCTCGCGTTGCACCTTGCGCATGTACTGCTCAAGCACCTGATAAACCGTCCAGCCGTTGGCATGCCAGAAGACCATCCCCGGCGCTTCTTCCTGCAGGTGGAACAGGTCGAGCTGTTTGCCAATCTTGCGATGGTCGCGTTTTTCGGCTTCTTCGATGCGCTGAATGTAGGCGGCCAGCTGCTTCTTGTCAGCCCAGGCCGTGCCGTACACACGTTGCAGCTGCTCGTTCTTGGCATCACCGCGCCAGTAGGCACCGGACAGCTTGGTCAGCTTGAACGATTTGAGGAAGCGCGTGTTCGGCACGTGCGGGCCGCGGCACATATCGACATATTCTTCGTGATAGTAAAGGCCCATGGCCTTTTCGTTCGGCATGTCCTCGACCAGGCGCAGCTTGTAGTCTTCGCCACGGGCCGTGAACACATCGATCACTTCCGCGCGCGGAGTGACCTTTTTGATAACGTCGTAATCCTTTTCGATCAGTTGCTGCATGCGCTGCTCGATCGCCGCCATGTCGTCCGGAGTGAAAGAACGCTCGTAGGCGATATCGTAATAGAAGCCATCGTCGATGACCGGACCGATGACCATCTTCGCCGTCGGGTACAGCTGCTTGACCGCGTGACCAACCAGGTGCGCACAGGAGTGCCGGATGATTTCCAGGCCTTCCTGATCTTTCGGGGTGATGATTTGCAGGCTCGCGTCGGCATCAATGAGGTCACTGGCATCGACCAGTTGACCGTTGACCTTGCCGGCCAGAGTGGCCTTGGCCAGACCTGCGCCAATGGACGCGGCGACCTCGGCTACGGAAACCGGGTGATCGAAAGAACGTTGACTGCCGTCGGGAAGAGTAATAGTTGGCATGGCGCCTCCTCTCCTAGTGGTGACCCCTACCAAAGGTCACGTGGGTTGGGATAGAGCCAGTACGCGATTCGGCGGTGTACCTGCCTCACAGTGGCAGGAGCCCTAAGGCCAACCAATGACCGAACCAGAGTGACTGGAATGTACGAAATCGACAGGCTTGAATGCAGCGGAGCCTGACCCGCGAGACGCGAGCGAATCTGCAGGACGGGCATCCTAGCACAGCCGAGATGCTCTGCGTCAGGCCACACGCAAGCGATTGCGAACAAAGCGGCCAACAAATGTTGTGGGAATGATCCTGATACTGAACTGGCAACCGTCCCTGCCGTCAGATAATCCGACACATCCGTTAAAGGCCCCTCGTTTAAGGGCCCAATCGACAAGAAGGAAACCACCATGAAGCTTCTACGTGTTGCCGCCCTCCTCGCACCGATGGCGTTGGCTCTGCCGATCAGCGCTCATGCCGCCATGGATACGAAAACCAAGGCCACCTACATGAATGAGTGCACCGCTGCGGCGACTCAGAACAACCCTGGTATGGACGCCAACGCGGTGAAAGCGCATTGCGAATGCGGCGCCCAGCAGATCAACAAGAATTTTTCGGACAAGGAAATCGCGTCACTGAATGACAAAACGACGCCACCGAGTACCGAAATGACCTCTCGCCTGCAAAAAGCCGTGGGTGAGAACTGCCTGAAAGGCAAAAAATAAAAAATTTACATTGCGAGCTGTCAGCACCCTGGCGTTCGACAGCGAGCAACTCGCGAGTCCAGCTGGAGCCCGCTAATTTAGCGGGCTTAAGCCGCCCTGGCGTGACACCGAAAGGCGAATTGAAGCAGCACAACGGACACGATACGGCATCAATATTCCGTATCTGTTTGCGGCACTGACGCAAAGTTCTTACTGAAAAAGTCCTGCACTCACACAATTCGACTATGATAGCCCGCGTGTGCCCAGTTGGCCTGAGCAGCACAGTACTGAATATTATGTTTTTGGAGATACACCATGTCTAATCGCCAAACCGGCACCGTAAAATGGTTCAACGATGAAAAAGGCTTCGGCTTTATCACTCCACAAGGTGGCGGTGACGACCTGTTCGTACACTTCAAAGCTATCGAAAGCGACGGTTTCAAAAGCCTAAAAGAAGGCCAGACCGTTTCCTTCGTGGCTGAGAAAGGCCAAAAGGGCATGCAAGCTGCTCAGGTTCGTGCGGAGTAATCCAGGCGCGCTGAAAAAACCCCGTCACTGACGGGGTTTTTTTATGCCTGCAGGAAAAACCTCAGCCGCAATTCACGCGGTTGATCGTGGCGGCCTGATCGGTGTTGAGGTTCAGGCGATCGGAGCGGTATTCCAGCGTCACCATGTCATTGGGGCCCAGGACTCGCGCCGTTTGAGCTCCCGCCTTGACCCGCGCCTGCTCCAGCAAGGCAGCAGAAGCCGGTTTGCCGACCACAAACTGCGCAGCGGCAGCATCACAACGGGAATAGCCTGTACCTGTCACCGCAGCGCCTTGCGACGGTTGCGACGATTCGGACGTGCTGCTGCACCCCGCCAGCACGGCTGCGACCAGTACCAGACCCGATGATGCGTATTTCCAGGGCATACAGCCTCCTTGTGTTTAACGTGAACCAGCACCTCTGCGACAGCGCATGGCCCGCTTGGTTTCGCAGACAGCATCCATGCAGAACAGGCGATGCGGAAAACAGACTCGAAGTCTGCCCGAGCCTTGCGTCGCGATGACAAACAAATCGTCACAAAACATGTGGCTACAGGCCGTGAAGCGCCAAGGAGCAGGCCATCGAAAGCGCGCAGAACGTCATGAACCAAGTGATTTCGCGCTACTCCACCGCGGCGCTGAGCAGCGCCTGAGACACCGTTACTTCAACTGCCCGAGACGCTGGGTCAGCAGATCGAAGAAGCCTTGCGCATCACCGTTCTCGACCCAGAACACGTTCTTGGGCTGGCCCAGCGTGTCGTACCAGTCGGCAACTGTCTGGCCGAAGGTCGCCCCTTCGCGATTATCGACCACCACATTGATCAACTTGCCACTGAACAGCTCCGGCTTGAGCAGCCAGGCAATCACGCTGGCATCATGAACCGGCCCGCCCGGCAGCCCGTAATGCACCATATCCGCTTTGACGTACTCGTTGAGGATATCGCCCACCAGCTTGCCCGCCCGGTTGTTCAAGCCTTCGATCTTGCTGATGCGTTGATCGCTGGTGAGGATCTTGTGGGTGACGTCCAGCGGCACATAGGTCAGCTTGACGCCACTGGCGAGGACAACCTTGGCGGCGTCCGGGTCGGCATAAAGGTTGAACTCGGCCACAGGGGTGATATTGCCGCCATTGAAGTGCGCCCCGCCCATGACCACGACTTCCTTGATGCCCTGGGTGATTTCCGGCGCCTGAATCAACGCCAGCGCCAGGTTGGTCTGCGGACCGAGCATGGCGATGGTGA
>CAURWS010000242.1:0-6108 GCA_963528485.1 uncultured Pseudomonas sp.
ATGTCGACCTGACCGCCGCCGAGATTGGCGCAGTAGATGCCCTTCTTCACCGAGGCGATGATTTCCGCCGGATCGCTCTGGCCGCCCAGCATGTAGGTGTTGGTCATGCGCGGCATCGGCAGGTGCGCGTAGGACTCGCGACGACCGTTGCCGGTGCGCGCCACGCCCATCAGGCGGGCGTTGAGTTTGTCCTGCATGTAGCCCTTGAGCACGCCGTTCTCGATCAGCGTGGTGCATTCGGTCCGGGTGCCTTCGTCGTCCACGCTCAGCGAGCCGCGACGACCGGCCAGCGTGCCGTCATCGACGATGGTGCACAGCTTGGAAGCGACCATTTCGCCCATGCGGCCGCTGTAGGCCGAGCTGCCCTTGCGGTTGAAGTCGCCTTCCAGGCCGTGGCCGACCGCTTCGTGCAGCAGCACGCCGGACCAGCCTGAACCCAACACCACTGGCAGTGTGCCCGCCGGTGCAGGAATGGCTTCCAGGTTGACCAGCGCTTGACGCAGCGCCTCACGGGCATAGCCCATGGCGCGGTCTTCCTGGAGGAAATAACGGTAATCGGTACGCCCGCCGCCGCCATGACCGCCACGCTCGCGACGGCCGTTCTGCTCGACGATCACGCTGACGTTGAAGCGCACCAGAGGACGCACGTCGGCGGCCAGGCCACCATCGGTGGAAGCCACCAGAATGCGTTCCCAGACCCCGGCCATGCTCACGGTGACCTGTTGAATGCGCGGGTCCAGCGCACGGGTGGCAGCATCGACACGCTTGAGCAGTTCGACCTTTTCGGCGCGGGTCATGACTTCCAGGGGGTTATCCGGCGCGTAGAGCTGGGCGACGTCCTGGGTGGTGAACGCCTGTACGCGGCCGTTCTGGCCGGCGCGGGAGATCGAGCGGGCCGCGCGGGCGGCCTGGCTCAGGGCCTCGGGGGTGATTGCGTTGCTGTAGGCAAAGCCGGTCTTTTCACCGGACTGCGCGCGCACACCCACGCCCTGATCGAGGTTGAAGCTGCCTTCCTTGACGATGCCGTCTTCCAGCGCCCAGGACTCGGAAATCTGGCCCTGGAAATACAGGTCAGCGGCGTCGATCCCAGGGCCGGCAAGCTCACCGAGCACCGATTGCAGGCTGTCGATACTCAGGCCGCCTGGCGCCAGAAGGTGTTCGCTGACAGAGGACAAGTCGCTCATATTCACTCCGGGGTGTTGGCAGGCCGCAAGGCGTCCTGCGAAAAAAATCGCCGATGATTCGTCACCGGCATTCGCGCCCGTATGGACGCTTGTTCGTCGCTGTCTCGTTCGGCCAGCAGCACGGCTTCACCCTGTGCCTGCTCGGCCAGCACGCGGCCCCATGGATCGATGATCGCCGCGTGTCCAAACGTCTCTCGGGGCCCCGGATGCACCCCGCCCTGCGCGGCCGCCAGCACGTAGCACTGGGTTTCGATGGCTCGCGCGCGCAGCAGGATTTCCCAGTGCGCCGCGCCGGTCACGGCGGTAAAGGCCGACGGCGCGGTAATCAATTGAGCGCCGGCTTCACGCAGCGCGGTGTACAGCTCGGGGAAGCGCAGGTCGTAACACACCGTCAGACCGAGTTTCCCGACGGGGGTGTCCGCCACCACCACGTTGTTGCCATGAGCATAGTCGTCGGATTCGCGATAACGCCCGCGCGCATCAGCGACATCGACGTCGAACAGGTGCAGCTTGTCGTAGCGCGCCACCTGCTCGCCCTGATCATCGACCAACAGCGAACAGGCCGTGACCTTGCCCTCGGGCCGGTCTTTGGGCGGCAGGGGTAATGTTCCGGCGACAATCCATAACTTGAGGTCGCGAGCGGTCAGTTTCAACCATGGCAGGATCGGACCTTCGCCCAACGCTTCGGCCCGGCCGATGTCAGCGATGTCGCGACGGCCCATGGCCGCGAAGTTTTCAGGCAGCACGGCAAGCTTGGCGCCCGATGCCGCAGCCTGCTCCAGCAACGCACGGGCCCGGGCCAGATTGCCCTGGACATCGCTCTGGCTGACCATCTGAATCACAGCGAAGGACATGAAGCGCTCCTTGATCGATAGAACTGCACTGTACTCCAAGCACGTGGCTCGAGCTTGGGTGCAACCGCATTGCCGCCACAATCTGCCTTTGATTCTGGCCGGAGGCCTACGCCTTCGGCAGAAGCAACAGCGCGCCAGACCCTGTCGGCATACGCAACAGCAGCCACACGCCTTATTTACTGCGGCTTCTCAAACGGCTTGTCGAAGGTGATTTTAGGCTCTTTCCACGGGCCTTCGACCTTGTACTGCACGCTGGCGAAACGCGCGACGCGGTCCCCGAGCAACTTGTCGACGAGAAACAGCGCGCCACCAATGGCCGGCGCGCCAACGATCAACGCCGCAATCGGCAGGTTGTTGGTCACAGGCAAGGTCACCAGCAGCTTGGCGTCGACGCGGTCGCGGACCATGTCCAGCGTACCGTTGAGTTCCAGATTGCTCGACGGGCCAACCATGGTGATCGGGTCACGGGTGACATACACGCCATCACTGGCCACCAGCAAGCCTTTGACCCGGTCATAACTCAGGCCTTTACTCAGCAGGTCAGAGAAGTCCAGGCGCAAGCGGCGACCGATGGAGTTGAAGTTGAGCAGGCCGAACACCCGCAACGCCTGAGCGCCGCCTTCCACTTCGACGAACTGGCCGTTCTTGAGCGTCGCGTCGAGGCTGCCGGAATAGCGCTTCAGGCCCACCCACGCAGGCGAACCGGGCCAGCGGCCGTCGGCGTTCATCTCGAATTCCTGGCTGGTCACGTTCGGCGCAAAACCCCAGGCTTTGAGCACATCGGCCAGATTCTTGCCCTGCACCTGGCCCTTGAACCAGCTGTTGGTCGCGCCCGGTATGCCCTCCCAGCCGCCATTGCCCAACAGGGTGATGCCTTTGAGGCCCAGGTTCAGATCCGACAATTGCAGGCCGTTGGGCGTCGGCCGCGCCTTGAGCGACCAGGCGCCGACCAGTTGATCGCCCTGGAACAGCTGTGTGATCTTGATGTTCATCGCCGGAATGTTGTGCGGGTCGACATCGGCCAGCGGGTCCGGGGCATTCTCCACCACGGCGGCAGCCGGGTCCGGCGCAGGCAGGCGCACGTAGAGCAGATTGATGTCCGCCGGCGTGGTCTTGTTATCCGGCAAGGTCGCGCTGCCTTTTATCTTCTCGCTGTCCAGCGCCAGGGCCCAGCTGGCGTCGTTGCGCTTGAGCTGCACGTTAGCCTGATTCAGCGTCGTGCCCTTGGCGGTCAGCTTGCCAATCTGCAGATCGACGCCGCTGAGCAGCTGCTTGGCGCTGCCGCCAGGATCGTTACCGGCATAGCGTTCGGCCATCGACTGCCAGGGCGCGATGTCAAGCTCAGACAGCGAACCGCGCACGCGCAGGCCCTTGCTGTCCGGCACGATCGCCCCGCCTTCGCCGAGAAACAGCTCGCCACGGCCGTCGGCGAACTTGCCTGCAGGCGCCGCGAAAGCCAGGTTGGCCAGGTTGCCGTAGCCCACGCTGATGCGCCGCTCAGGCCCCTGCAGGTTCATGCGCAAATCGGTGTCGCGGGTTTCATCGGCGCCCTTGCCGAACGGCGCAGGCAGGTCGACCGTGACCCCTTTGAGGTTGGAGTTGATCAGCAGCGAGCTGTCGGCGCCGTTGAGGGTCAACTGCAGCTGGTACGGCAGATCCCCCGACACCGGCAGCGGCTGGGTGACGTTGAGCCAGTCGGTCAGGCGCTTGGTGGCGATCTGACTGCTGGCGGTGATGCGCGTCACCGGAGCGCCCGGCTTGCCCTCGGCGAAGATCTCGGCGCTGACCGGCTTGTCGAAGGCCATGGCCTTGATCCCCTTGCCGCTGAGGCCCTTGGCGTAGTCGAAGCGGAAATTGCCCTTGAGCTGGGTCAGGTCGAGCACGGGGTCAGCGAGTTTCAGGTGCGCGTTATCGGTATTGAAGTCCACCGCCACCTTGGCGTCCTGGCCCTTGACCAGCGGCACGTCCAGATTGATATGCCCTTGCAGCGGCCCCTCGGCCTGCCAGCCGGCAAAGGTCTGCGCGGTGCCGATGGGCGCTTCCTGCAGAATCTTCATGCCGTCCTGCAGAGTGCCGCTGAAGTCGCCGTCCACCAGCAAGTGGCTCGGCTGGCCCGACGGCACGTGAGGCACGTCCACGGCCACGTTGCTTACCTGAGTGCCCAGCAACTGGCCCTTGGTGGCACGAATGCGCACGCCGCTGTTTTCGACGAAGACGTTACCGTCCACACCGGTCAGCGGCGGCCAGCCCGGCTGGAAGGCCAGATTGGCGTTGCGCACCTTGAAGAACAGGCTGATCACCCGCGCCACATCCGGCGCGTCGTGGTTGAGCGAGCCCTGATACTGGAAAAAGCTCTGGTCGACATTGCCGCTGACAATGGCCGTACGCAGCCAGTTATCCAGCGCCGGGCTGAGCACCGCCGGCAGGTATTTGGAGGTGTAGCGGCCGTCGGCATCCACCAGACCGACGCGCAGGTCCATGTAGTCTTCCTGGGTCTGGTCGAAATGCAGACGAATCAGGAAGTCGCTGGCGATCTTGCCCTCATCCCCCAGCACTTTGATGTACGGCGCGATGAGCGTGAAGCCCTGATCGTCCAGCGCCCAGGTCAGGCGCGCTTCGGCGTGATGATAATTCCATTCGTTCTTGAAGATCGGGTCCAGGTGCAGCATGAAATCGTCGGTGTTCAGGCGCAGCTCGCCCTGCCCCAGATCGCCGCTGATGGCACCACTGACGTTCCCGGCAGCCGGCGCCCCGTGATAGGCGTCGAAGCCGACCTTGTCCAGATTGGCCGCAAAGCTCAGACGCTGGGCGCCTTCAGCCTGCGGGCGGTAATCGAGCAGCACGTTGCGCAGGCCGCCGGTGACTTTCAGATGATCGAGCACCCCCATCAGTTTGTCGGGCAGCGGCGCGAGGGAGTCGAGCAATGGCGTGAACGGGGTCAGATCCAGACGGTCAGCCTGTACGTGCCATAACTCTTCGTTGTCAGACGTTGCCGCAGTCTGCTTGAGCTGCAGATGGCTTTCCCAGTGCTTGCTGGCGATGTCCATGGCCAGCGAGCTCAGCGACACCGTGAAGCCCGTGTCATCGCGCTGGAACCAGGCGTTGAGCGCCAGGTTGTCGACCTTCGACGCCTTGCGATCAGCGTAAGCGCCCTTGAATTGCGGGGCGTTGAGGCGCGCCACTGCGGTTTGCAGGTTGCCCTTGCCCCAGGTCAGCCAGAATTCGCCGCCGGCCTTGAGGTTCTTGATTTTCCAGTCACGGGTCAGGCTTTTGGGCAGCCATTTGGCCCAGTCGCTCTGCGGCAGACTCAGGTAAGCCTCGGCTTCGCCGTCGCGCCAGGCGCTGGCACGGATTTTCGAGCGGATATTGAGCGACAGCGGCTGGCCATCGGGCAGGGTGAGGCGGGCATCGAGGCGCTGATGAAAACGCCCGGTCTTGAGGGTCATGCCGACGTACGTGAGGGTCAGCGGCGCCTGCTGGTAGGGTTGCAGGGTGATCTGGCTGTCGAACAGCGACAGCTGCGAGATCATCTGCATCTGCGTCAGCGCCTGTTCAGGGTCGAACGGCTTATCATCCTGCACCGGCAGGCCCTGGAGCGCCCAATGACCGTCCTTGTCTTCCTTGAGTCCCAGCTTCAGGCCATCGAGTTCGAGGTGAGCGATGCGTACCTGTCGGGCCTTGAGGCTGGCCCACAGATCGGGCACCACACGCACGTGATCGAGGCGAACCGTACCTGCGCCCTGCCCCACCATCACGTCCCGCGCGAAGAAGACCGGCGCAAAGCCGCTCCAGCTGCCTTCCAGGCGACCGATGCTGACCGGCATGCCCACGGCGGTCTGAGCCTTGAGCTCAACGTCGGCGCGGTATTCGGCGACCATCGGCACCAGCTCGCGGCCGACACTGACGTACAGCGCGATCAGCACCAGAACCAGCGCACACAGACTCAGGCCCCAACGTGTCAGAGCGGCGAGGAATCGCGTCAGACGCTCCATGTCGCCAAGCCTCCGTGCCACGCACCTGCAAACGGGGTGCGGGTCAATCGAGTGGCCGTCAGGTCAGGGGATTGCTCA
>CAURWS010000243.1:0-6100 GCA_963528485.1 uncultured Pseudomonas sp.
ATGGTCAACCTCAAGGCCCTGCGCTTCGTGACCCGCAACGACGGCGGCAAGATTCTGGTGTCGGTGGAGCCGCCGATCGCGGCGATTCACATCAACAATCAGGTCAAGGCCCTGTCGTCGAACAAGTGCACGGGCGATGTGCTGTACAACCCGGTCCCTGATGCCGATGGCGGCATCACCGTGACGGTCTCCGGCCAGTTGGGCGATGGCTGCAACTCGCAGACCTACCTGTCGTTGCTCGACCACCCGACCTACACCGCAGGCGCCGTGCGCGCCATCTGGCAGGAACTGGGCGGCACCATTCTCGGTAAAGATCGTCTGGACGTCGTGCCGGGCAGCGCCAAACTGCTGGCCAAGGCCTACTCGCCGGACCTGGCGGAAATCATCCGCGACATCAACAAATTCAGTAACAACACCATGGCCCAGCAGTTGTTCCTGAGCCTGGGTTCGGAGTTCCGCAATGAAGCGGACGGCGACGACGCCAAGGCCGCGCAACGGGTGATTCGTCAGTGGCTGGCGAAAAAGGGCATCACCGCCCCGCACCTGGTGATGGAAAACGGCTCCGGGTTGTCTCGCGCCGAACGCGTCAGTGCTCGGGAAATGGCGCAGATGCTTCAGGCCGCGTGGAACAGCCCGTATCAGGCCGAGTTCATGAGCTCGCTGCCGCTGGCCGGCATGGACGGCACCATGCGCAAACGCCTGAAACGCACCGCGCTACGCGGCGAGGCGCACATCAAGACCGGTACGTTGAACACCGTGCGTGCCATCGCCGGTTTCAGCCGCGACAGCAACGGCAATACCTGGGTGGTGGTGGCGATCCTCAACGATTCCCGTCCATGGGGCGCGTCGTCGATCCTTGATGAAGTGCTGGTGAGCATGTTCAATCAGCCGAAGCTGGCCAACACCAGCATTTCCCTGCGACAGCAATAAGCCTCGACCCAATGCGCGCTGCCGTGCTCACGGACAGCGCGCACTCACCCTCCTCTACCAGCTCTCCCCCAGGCCCAGCAGGCCGAGGATCTGCTTGCGCAGCTCAATCAGGTACGGATCATCGCGATGCCGCGGGTAACCGCGCTCGATGGTCAGTTCAGCCTTGATCGTTGCCGGACGATCGCTGAACACAATCACGCGATTGGCCAGCAGCAGCGCTTCTTCGACATCGTGGGTCACCAGCAACGCCGTGTAACCCTGACGCTGCCAGAGGTCGATCAGCTCCTGCTGCATGGCAATGCGCGTCAACGAATCCAGCTTGCCCAAGGGCTCGTCGAGAATCAGCAGGCGCGGCTCGTTGACCAGCGCACGGGCCAGCGCCACCCGCTGCGCCATGCCGCCCGACAGCTGCCTGGGATAGGCGCGGGCGAACTGGCTCAGGCCGACCTTGGCCAGTGCCTGATCGACCTTGCCCTTGGTGGTTTTCAGCAAACCCTGGGCTTCGAGCCCCAGCGCGACGTTGTCCCAGACACGACGCCAGGGGTACAGCGTCGGGTCCTGAAACACCACGACACGGCTGGGGTCAGGTGCCGTGATGTCTGCGCCATCGGCCTGCAGCGTGCCGCGATCAGCGGTTTCCAGCCCCGCCACCAGACGCAACAAGGTCGACTTGCCGCAACCCGAAGGCCCCAGCAGCGCGACGAATTCGCCCGGTGTCACGTCGAGGGAAACACGCTCCAGCACCGGCAGGCGATGGCCTTCCAGAGAAAAACCATGACTGAGATTATCGATGCGCAGAGCCAATCCAGAGCTGCCTTGCGCCACAGTTGCGTGGGCCGTGCTTACCATTTCATTGCTCCCTGTTGCCAGGCCAGCAGCCTGTCACGAATCAAAAACAACGCCGAAATCAGCCCTGAACACGCCAGCGCCATGATCAACAGCGCCGCGTACATGTTGGCGTAGGCCGCCCAGCCCTGAGCCCACTGTAGATACCAGCCGATACCGGATTTCACACCCATCATCTCGGCCACGACCAGCGTCGAAAACGATGCGCCCAGGCCCATGAACAGGCCGACGAAAACGTGAGGCAGCGCGGCGGGAATCGCCACTTTGAAGATCAGAAAACGCTGTTTCGCGCCGAGGGTTCGTGCCACGTCGTAGTAGGCCTTGTCGACGCTCGACACCCCCGACCACGTCAGCACGGTCACCGGAAACCAGGTCGCCAGCGCGATCAGGAACACACTCGCGCTCCAGCTGCTGGGGAATAGAAAGAAGCACAGCGGCAGCAACGCCGTCGACGGCACCGGGCCAAGAATGCGCAGCACCGGGTGCAGCCAGTAGCCGATGCTGCGCGACCAGCCGATGGCAACCCCGGCGATGAAACCGGTCATGGCCCCCACCGCCACGCCGCTGCCCAGCAGAATCGCCGAATGCCAAAGGCTGTCGGCCAGACGCGGCCAGTCTTCCACGTACACATCGAGCAACGCCTGAGGCGGCGCGAAAAACGGCACAGGCAGTAAACCGAGCTTGGCGGTCAGCAATTCCCACGCACTCAGCAGAATCGGCAAGGCGATCAGCCAAGGGCCCAAGGGTTGTGCACGGCGGGCGACACGCTCGGACCAGCGGCCGACGATGACCGCCAGCACGATCAACGCCGCGAGGGTCAGGCAGACGTTGGCCAACCCCTGCGTCATTGGCCACAGCCGCGTCGCGTTCGGCCACCAGACGATCAACGCCGCCGAAGCGATCCACACGGCTGCCGCCAGCAGGCCTTGCAGCCAGAGGCGACCGGCGACGTCGCTAAGCGATTCATTGGATTGAGCCAGCTCAACTGAAGACATCGGCAGTGATCTCCCCGGCAAAGGTGGCGGGATCGGTGCTCTGACGAATCACCTCGACGGTTTTCAGGTCGCGAACATAGGTGGCAATTTCGGCGGTCAACGCCGCGCCCACAGCGTGATGACCATGGGTGTGATCGTGCAGGATGGCGACCACTTCTTCGGTCGTGGTGTTGAGCGCGTAAGCCTGGAAGCCCTTGGCGACTTCTTCGGGGTGCTTGACCGAGTAATCGTGGGCTTCGAGGATCGCCTGGGTCAGCGCTGCGACCACGCGCTTGTCATCGCGCGCCAGCTTGCCGGTCACACCGACCACGCAGCAGCTGAGGTTGGCGTATTCCTCGACCAGATTGGTCGACAGCTCGCGCGCCTTGCCGGCATTGATCAGGCGATACATGAACGGGTCACTCCCGCTGACCGCCTGCACTTCGCCACGCTCGAGGGCCGTACCCAGCAGGTCGGCCGGGTACAGGCGCCATTCGATGTCGCGTAACGGGTCGACGCCATGTTTTTTCAAAAGTATCGAAAAGAAGTTGCGATCCGGGCTGGCCATGTCGGTCACGCCAATGGCCTTGCCTTTGAGGTCTTCGAGCTTGCTGACGCTGCCATTGGCGGACGTCAACAATCGCAGGCAGCCGCCATGGGTGCCGGCCGTGAGCTTGACGTCGAAGCCCTGCTCCAGCGCCTTGAGCCAGCGCAATGCCATGCCGATGCCTGCGTCTGCCTTGCCCGTGGCAATCGCTTCAAGCAGCACCTCGGTGGAGTTGCCAAAGTTGACCAGCTCGACATCCAGATTGTGCTTCTTGAAGAAGCCCTGGCCGTGGGCGATGACCACCGGCGCCAGGCAGACCGCATTGAGGTTGACCGCCAGCTTCAGCGCGCGGGGTTGATCCAGCCGGATGAATTCCCCGGTCCCGGCAGGTTCGGCCACTGCCTCATGGGCCGCGTGATCGGCGTGCTCATCTGCGGCCCAGACACCTCGCGGCAACGACAACAAAAGGGGTGAAGCCAGCGCGGCCCCCGCCAGCCCCAACACGCGGCGGCGGCTCAGATGATCAAATACGGCCATGGGTGTTCCCTTACCAGATGAATGAAATGGACGTAGTCATCTGGAAGGTTCTAATAACCGTTACTAAGGTTCCAGCGACTGCTTAAAACCTTATCACCGGATTTTTAATTACATAAATTCATTTTAATTCTATAGGACTATGCAAACAGTCTATGTACCTGCTCGCCAGTCCCGGCATCATGGGCGACAAAACCTACCTTGCCCGCGAGCCTTTCTGACAGGTATGTCATCAACTTCCCGGGCCGGTAACGCTAAGCTCAGCATTCGGAACCCCACACAGGATTGCGACACCCATGAAAGCCACAACAGGCAAGCGACTGCGTGAAACCCTGCTGATTTCCAGCCTGCTGGCGTCGGCGTTGATGATGGCCAGCCCCTCCTACGCCGATGACGCCAAACCGACCCGCGTGCGCGGCGCGATCACCGCGATCGAGGGCGACTCGCTCAAGGTTCACAGCAACAAGGGTGAAGACCTGCAGGTCAACCTGACCCAAGACACGCAGGTGCGCGGCGTGACGCTGGCGCAAGTCTCGGAGATCAAGCCGGGCAGCTACATCGGTTCGGCGGCCGTACCGCAGGCCGACGGCACCTTGAAGGCCTTGGAAGTCCGCGTCTTCCCGCCGCAAATGGCCGGCACGGGCGACGGCCACCGGGCATTCGATCTGGGCAAGGACAGCACCATGACCAATGGCTCGGTGGGCGATCTGGTGACCAGCAACGGGCGCACCATCACCGTCAACTACAAGGGCGGGCAGAAGAAGATCGTGATTCCAGACGACGTGCCCATCGTCAATCTGGTGCCGGGGGATCGCAGTCTGCTCAAGCCGGGGGTGAAAGTCGTACTGCAGGCACAGCCCGGCGCAGACGGCGCACTGAATGCGCTGTCGATTTCAGCAGGGGAAAATGGCGTGACACCGCCGATGTAGGAAGCTTACGAGGAAGCGAACCTGTAGGCATTCGCCCTACAGGATTCGCCGTTCGGGATTACAGGCAGGTGGCAACCATCGCACCGCGTTGATCCACAGCCGTGCCGCCGGGCTTGGCGTAGAAGCTGATCGCGGTCGAACCGCCCTTGCCGCTCACGTCGGCAAAATACTCGCCTTCGGTGGTGTAGACGGTGAATTCGCCTGGCTTGCCGGTTTCCATGAACACGTCCGCCACATCACCGAAAATCTGCACGTTGGCCCAGCTCACCTTGATGCACTCGGCGACCGCGGCGGCCGGTTTCTGGCTCGAATAGACCTGCGCAGGCCCCGCCGAACGCGTCTGATTCAAGCTCATGCAACCCGCCAGCATCGCCAGCGCTACAGCTCCCGCCCAGTGTTTCATGACAGTCCTTTCGATCAAAAAGGAGCGATCTTACCAGCAAGCTCCGCCGGCCCCTACCCTCATGAAACCGGCGCAGGGTCGATGCCCTGCTCCGGCGTCAAACGAGGTCAGTCATCCAGAGCGGCAGGTGGCGCGGCGGGGGCATTTTTGCCGGCCTTGCCCGGCTTGCCACCTTGCGCGGCTGATTTGGGTTCAGCGGCCGGCGCGACAGGCGCAGGCGCCGCCGCTTCTTTCTCGGCCATCGGCATCTGGTCGATGGTGCTGAAGATTTCCTTGGGGTCGATCGCGCCTTTGTGGTCGATCTTCTTCTCGCCGTCCTTGCCGACCAGGATCACCTGCGCCTGATTCTTGTCCAGCACGCCGAGCTTCAGCTCGCGGATCAGCGCCATGGTCGACTGGGCGTCCATTTCCTTGCCGTTGCGCTGCCCCGCCAGGCCGACAATGGTGTAGAGCACCATGTTGCGCTTGGCGAAGCCTTCTTTATTGGCGGGTTCGTCGAGTTGTTTCTTAAGAGTGGTCAGTGTCGAATCCACTGAGCTTGAGGCAATGATGATCAGCGGGCGGGACTTGCCGCGCTCCTGCGCCAGTGGGGTGTCTGCCTCGGCAGCCAGCAAGGGAGTTGAAAAAGCCAGCAGAACGGCAAGGGTCAGTGACCGACTATACATACGCACCTCCTTTCGATATCCATGCACTGATGATCGCGCATCGTGGCAAAAGGTCCAGCCGATGGCTTGAAAAATCAGGATTTTTTTCAGAAGGATACGTGACAAAAAGCGTAGCAAATCGGGCAGAGGACCGGCACGCCTGAGCTGTGGAGGCGAGGTCGGGGCAAAAACGACAGGCAATAAAAAGGGCGAATCTTTCGATTCGCCCTTTTTCGTCACCGCCCAGCAGAGCGGATTTGTTTGGTAGGCGCGATTGGACTCGAACCAACGAC
>CAURWS010000244.1:0-6095 GCA_963528485.1 uncultured Pseudomonas sp.
GGCGTGATCTGGACACCTTGTTCGTCACGTCGATTCGTCCCGGCGGCGAGCTCAGCGATCAGCCATTGGCTGGCGGCGTGTTCGCCTTGCAACCTGGGGTGAAAGGGCTTGAAGAGACGCCGTTCGGGCCATGACACCATTGTGCCAGCCCAGAAGACACAAATAATGACACAAAAGTATTACACCTCCCGAGGGCTGCAAAAAAGAGCCTTCCTGCGCCAATCTGTTTCAAAAACGGACAGAAAATCGACCTTTGCGGCGGCAAAAGACATATTTAGAAATATTTATTCCATGCACGTAGATAAACTTGTGCTAGCTGGCTAGGCTGTCGTCTCGCCCGGCTGAAACGGTACATCTCAGGCAGTAGGTCCGAGGGCTTCTCGTTCTTCAGACCCCGTGATGAGGTTACCCAGATGCCTTACTCGACCTTTTCGGATGCTCAGGTCAAAAGCCTGATCAAGGCCATCGACAGTGACGGATACGCTGTCTTGCCAAACTGGGCGAGCGCCGCCCAACTGAATGAACTCCAGACGCTGGTCACACAGACCGTTGCCGCTGCCGGCAACGATTACGTCGCCCTGTCCGGTCGCCAGGCGGTGAAGGGCACGTCGCTGCACGACTGGGGCGGCTCGCGGGATTTCATCGACCTGTGCCGACGTATTGTCGCCGGCGCCACCGGTGAGCGCTCGGCCGACACCGGCATGACCCAGACCCTGCGCTGCCTGACCGGTAATGGCGGACGCCGGGAATCGCTGATCTTTCACTACGACTCGTTCGTGCTGACCACCATCATGCCGGTGTGCATGCCGGACAGCGGCGAGCGCGGCGACCTGCTCATGCTGCCCAACCACCGACCGCTGCGGCGCAACTACCTGCGCAACCTCGTGGACAAGGTGTTGGTGGATAACCCCTGGGTGCAGCGCCACTTGAAAAACCGCCTCGCCACCGACGGCGGCGCCTTCACCCGCATCGCCATGCAGCCAGGGCATCTGTACCTGTTCTGGGGCTACCGCTCGCTGCACACCAACCTGCCGGTGGCCGAAGACGCCTTGCGCGCGACGGCGGTTTTTCACTACCACAACGTGCATGGCAGCAGCTCGCTGGCCGCTCGGCTGCGCAAGTCGCTGGGGGCGTTGAAGGGGCCGGATGTGCAGGATGATGTTCCGCAAACCTGAGCTCTCCCCTTGTTACCCTGCCGTGCGGATAACGTGTGGGAGTGAGCTTGCTCACGAAGGCGGTGTTTCGATTCCCAACATTGTTGAGACTGGAACGCCCTTTGTGAGCAAGCTCACTGCTACAGTTTTCCATCGCGGCAAGCCAGAGCACGCCGCGTCTTCCTTCGAATAACCTTATGTAATTTAGTTATCTTCATAAATACAACGCATAAAATCTCCTTCTATATTTATGAAAAAAGGTGATTAGCGGATCGCCGATTTATATCTTTATGATCTGAGCCACAACAACCTAAACAGGGGTTCAGGACATGGCGATTCAGATCAAACCCGTGGCAGGGAAAATCGGTGCCGAGCTTTCCGGCATCAAACTCTCCGGTGATATTTCCGAACAAGACTTCGACTTCATCAATCAGGCGCTGCTGAAACACAAAGTGCTGTTCTTCCGCGAACAGTTCCTCACCGACGAACAACACGAAAGCTTCTCCCGCCGTTTCGGCGATCAGGTGCCGCACCCGACCGTGCGCTCCGCCGAGCAAAGCACTGCGATCCTCAACCTCGATTCCCGCGAAACCCGCGCCAACTCCTGGCACACCGACGTCACCTTCGTCGCCGACTACCCGAAAGTCTCCATCCTGCGTGGCGTGGTCATCCCGCCCTACGGTGGCGATACCGTGTGGGCCAACACCGCTGCGGCCTATGCCGACCTGCCGGAGCCGCTCAAGGCGCTGGCCGACAATCTGCGTGCCCTGCACACCAACGTCTACGACTACGCGACACCCAAGGACACCGGTGAGGCAGGCATGAAACGCTACCGCGAGCAGTTCACCGCCGAGATCTACGAGACCGAGCACCCGCTGGTGCACGTGCACCCGGAAACCGGTGAGCGCAGCCTGATTCTGGGTCACTTCGTGAAACACATTCAGGGCTTGAGCAGCAACGATTCGAAACAGCTGATCCGTCTGTTCCACGACCGCATCACTCAGGTCGACAACACCGTGTGCTGGCGCTGGAGCGAAGGCGACGTGGTGATCTGGGACAACCGCGCCACGCAACACATCGCCATCAACGACTACGGCCAGGCGCAGCGCATCGTGCGTCGCACCACGGTGGCCGGTGACATTCCGGTGGGTGTCGATGGCCGTTCCAGCCAGGCGATCAAGCCGACCCCTGAAACCCTCTCCCCGCGAACAGAAGCCGACAAAAAGCATCTGGCCGCCTGACACCTGGTCACTCATTTTTAAGGAAGAACCCTCATGGCAACGGCCAAGCGCCCCTCTCTCTTCAGCAAAACAAGCGTAGCTACCGCACTGGCGGCGCTGCTGATGATGCCCTTGGCCGAGGCCGACGTGCTGCGCATCGGCGTGGCCAGCGCCGGAGGGGGCGATCCGGTCACCTTCAGCGGCTCGCCGCTGGGCATCGTGCGCAACCAGCAACTCCTGGAAAAAGCCTTTGAAGGCACCGGCACCGAGATTCAGTGGTTCTTCTTCAAAGGCGCAGGCCCTGCGGTAAACGAGGCGCTGTCGAACAAGCAACTGGACTTCGCCTACGAAGGTGACCTGCCGCAAGTGGTCGGTCGCGCCAACGGCCTGGACACCAAGCTGCTGGCCGCCATTGGCGTGCGCTCCAACGTGTACCTGGCGGTGCCGAAAGGCTCGGATATCAAGACCATCGAAGACCTCAAAGGCAAGAAAGTTGCGGTCTTCCGCGGCACCAACGGCCATCTGGTGTCGATCAATCTGCTGGCCGACCACGGCCTGACCGAACGCGATCTGAAGGTGATCAACCTCGACAGCGGCAGCAGCCAGGCCGCGCTGGCGTCCAAGGGCGTCGATGCCGCATTTGGCGGTCGCGAATTGTTCAAACTGCGCGATCAAGGCCTGGCCGACATCATCTTCGACAACCCGAACAACGACGTGCGCTACACCCGCCAATGCGCCCTGGTGGTTCGCGGCGACTATGAGAAAGAACACTCGGCCAACGTGCAAAAAGTGGTCGACACCTTGGTTGAAGCGGCCAAGTGGGAATCCGAAGAGAGCAACCGCGACGCCGTGCTCAACGAATGGGCCAAGACCAACGAGCCGATCGCCTCGCTCAAGGCTGACTTCGGTCACATCGCCCTGCGTGACAGCGCATCGCCTCTGGTGGATGACTTCCTGAAGGCGCGTTATCAGGCCGTCGCCGACCAGGCCAAGGAGGAGAAGATGATCCGCCGCCCGGTCAGCATCGACGGCTGGTTCGAAACCAAATATCTGGAAAACGCGCTGAAGTCCAAAGGGCTGCAGAACTACTGGACGGCCTACGGCGCTGACGGCAAGGCCGCTGCTACTAACGCAACGGCGTCGTCGGACAAAGCCGTGAACAACGGAGGCTGATGCCATGGCCCGAGCCAACGCTCACGCACTCGACCGACAACAGACGCCCGCAAAACCCTTGGCGCCGGTCGAGCGTCTGCCCAACTTCCCGTCCCGCGCCCCTCGACGCGTGTCGGTCACTCAACGCCCCCGTTCAGCCTGGCGATCCCGGCTGCTGAACGGCGCCCTGCCCTGGCTGCTGCCGATCGCACTGCTAGGGCTGTGGTACCTGGGCACTGAACGTGGCTGGCTGTCGGAGCAGGTCTTGCCGCCGCCGGCTTATGTCTATCAGACGCTAGTGGATCTGGTGACCACCGGGGATTTGTGGCTCAACGCGTCGGCCAGCCTGCAACGGGTGCTGGTGGGCTTTCTGATTGGCTCGGGACTGGGCGTGACGCTGGGTCTGGTGATGGGGCTGTCGAAGACCGTCGAGGACTACCTGCTGCCAACCTTCAACGCCCTGGTGCAGATTCCCGTTCTGGGCTGGATGCCCTTCGCCCTGCTGCTGTTCGGCATCGGCGAACCCCTGAAGTACGTGCTCATCGCCCACGCCGCCCTGGTGCCGGTCACCCTGTGCACCCTGCAGGCCTTCCATCAGGTGCCCAAGCGCCTGCTGGAAGTCGGGCAGGCGTATGGCTTCAGCCGTCGCCAGATCGTCACCGACATCGTCCTGCCCTCCGCCGTCGCGCCGATCTTCACCGGTTTGCGCCTGGGCTTCACCAAGGCCTGGCTGTCGCTGGTGGTGGTCGAGCTGCTCGCCTCCAGTGAAGGTCTTGGCTACCTGATCGCCTATGGCCGTCAGTTGTTCCAACTGGACCTGGTCATGGCGGCAGTGGTCGTGGTGGGCGCAGTCGGGCTGCTGATCGATCGGACATTCGAAGTCGTCGAGCGACGTCTCAACAAAGGTCGGCCGGTCGCGCCGGGGAGGCTTGCATGAGTTCACTGGCAGTCACCCACGCTCCACGTCAGCATCGCTATCGCGGCTGGGTCGTGCCCATCGTCGGGGTCGCCGTCTGGTGGCTGGCGGTCAATCAGGGCTGGAGCGATTCGGGCCTGTTGGTCTCGCCGCAGAAGGTCGCCGTTACAGCCTGGGATCAGGTGACCTCGGGCCAGTTCTGGCGAGCAATTTCGTCGAGTCTTGCGCGCAACCTCAGTGGCTTTTTCATCGGCACCGTACTGGGCCTGATCCTCGGCTGCCTGCTGGGTTTCTCGCGTTTGTTCGAGCGTTTGGTGGGGCCGAGCTTCAACACCTTCAAACAGATTTCGCTGTTCGCCTGGATTCCGCTGATCTCGGTGTGGTTCGGCCTGGGTGACGTCGCCAAGGTGGTGTTCCTGTCCCTCGCCGCGCTGGTGCCGGTGGTGGTCAACACCTGCGACGGCCTGCGCAACGTGCCCAACGCCTTTGTGGAAGTGGCCAAGGTGTACGGCTTCAGCCGCTGGCAGACCATCGTCGGCGTGATGCTGCCCGCCGCGCTGCCTTCGATCTTCACCGGAATTTACCTCGCGCTGGTGTATTCCTGGCTCGCCACCATCGGCGCCGAATACCTGCTGGTGTCGGGCGACGGCATCGGCAACACGCTGATCGATGGCAGCGAACATTTCATGATGGATCTGGTGCTGTTCGGCATGGTGATCATCGGTCTGGTGGGCTGGGCACTGAACGTCCTGGCGCGCCGACTGGAGCGACGCCTGCAGCGGCTTTACGGCATCACGCCTCGTTAATTTCTTGCAAAGGGATCACCCATGCCTGCCACTCAATCGATTTCGCTCCCGGCTCAGCAAGGCAACGGCCTGCGCCTGGAGAACATCAGCAAACGCTTTTCCAGCGCCAGCGCCGACACGCAACTGCAAGTGCTGGACAACGTGCAACTGGACATTGCGCCGGGCGAATTCATCACCATCGTCGGCGCCAGCGGCTGCGGCAAGTCAACGCTGCTGCGGCTGATTCTGGGCCTGGACGAGGAGTTTGACGGGCGCATCCTTCTGGACGAAAAGCCGATCAAGGGCACCGGTCTGGAACGCGGCATCGTGTTTCAGGATCACCGCCTGTTCCCTTGGCTGACCGTTGAACAGAATGTCGCCGTGGGCCTGAAAAACGCGCCCCTGACGCCTGCACAGAAAAAGGACACCGTGCGCGAGCATATTCATCTGGTGGGTTTGCAGGACTTCACCGAGTCGTACCCGCACCAGATTTCCGGGGGTATGGCGCAACGTGTGGCCATCGCCCGCGGGCTGGTGAATCGCCCGAGCGTGCTGCTGCTCGATGAGCCGTTCGGCGCGCTGGATGCCCTGACCCGCACGCGTCTGCAGCGGGAATTGCAGAACATCTGGCAGCAGGAAAAAATCACCATGGTTCACGTCACCCACGATGTGGATGAGGCAGTCTACCTGGGGGATCGCGTGGTGGTGATGCAGCCGCATCCGGGGCGTATCCGACGCATTGTCGACATCGACCTGCCGCGCCCACGCAACCGCAGCGATGCGCGGTTCATCGCGCTGCGCGATGACGTGTTGAGTGATTTTGCAGAGTTGTCGTAGGGCAGCCGACACCTTTCATTCACTGTGGGAG
>CAURWS010000245.1:0-6052 GCA_963528485.1 uncultured Pseudomonas sp.
GTAAGACTTGGTTCGGCGACAGGTTCGTCGAGCAGGGCGGTGGCGGAACGGTGTGGGACTCGATGTCCTACGACCCCAAGCTGAATCTTCTGTACATCGGCGTCGGCAACGCTTCCTCGTGGAACCCGCGCCTGCTGTCCGAAGGCTAGGTCTACTACCTGTTCCTGTCTTCCCTCGTTGCGATCAATCCGGATTACGGCGATTACGTCTGGCACTACCTGACAACGCAGGGGTACGCTTGGGACTTCACCGCCACGGCCCACATCATGCTGGCGGATCTGAAGATCGACGGCAAAGAGCGTCAGGTGCTGATGCAGTCGCCGAAGAACGGCTTCTTCTATGTCATTGATCGTAAGACCGGCGAGTTGCTGTCGGCCAAGAACATCGTGCCGATCAACTGGGCCACCGGGGTCGACATGAAAACCGGGCGGCCGATGGTCGATGAAAAGGCCGCTGTGTACTGGCGCGATCCGGAGAAAAAGGCGCTGCTGGTGCAACCGGCGTTCTGGGGCGCCCATGACTGGCAGCCCATGTCCTACAACCCCCAGACGGGGCTGGTGTACATCCCCGCGCACATCATGTCGGCGCTGTATCAGGACGTCGACGGCCAGCCGCCGCGCAAGAAGTTCAAGAGCATGTACCAGTTGCAGGTCAACACCGGAATGATGCCGGAAGACCCGGACGGCCTGCGCAAACTGGCCGACACCTGGACCGGCAAGCTGATCGCCTGGGACCCGCTTAAGCAGGAAGCGCGCTGGGAGGTGCCGTACTCGACCATCTTCAACGGCGGCACCCTGAGCACGGCGGGCAACCTGCTGTTCGAGGGCACGGCGGACGGGCGCGTGGTCGCGTACTCGGCGGACAAGGGCAAGATGCTCTGGGAGCAGCCGGCCAACACCGGCGTGATGGCGGGACCGGTGACCTACGAGGTCGACGGCGAGCAGTACGTGACCTTCATGGCCGGCTGGGGCGGGGCGTTTTCGACCTTCGCCGGTGCGTTGTCCTTGCGCGCCGGGGTCAAGCCCAACGCCCAGGTGCTGACCTACAAGCTCGGTGGCACCGCCAAACTGCCTGACCTCAAATACAAATACGCCGATCGCAAGGTCGACCCGCCTGCCTTCACTGGCACCACCGAGCAGGTCGACAAGGGCCGCGCGCTGTTCAATGGCCACTGCGACACCTGCCACGGCATCAACGCCATCAGCGGCGGTGTGTTGCCGGACCTGCGCATGCTCAGCAAGGAAAACCACCAGATGTTCCTCGGCATCGTCTACGGCGGCCGGGTCAACGACGGCATGCCGTCGTTCGCTGAGGAGCTCAAACCGGACGAGGTGGAGCTGGTGCATCAGTACATCATCAAGCGCGCCAATGACCTGAAAAAGGAAATGGCCTCGGCCAAGACCGCTGCAGCCCAGTAGATGACAGATCTCCCTGTAGCAGCCCGGCTTGCCGGCGGTGAGGTCAGTGAGAAAGACACCGCCGGCAAGCCGTGCTGCTACAGCGCATGCAAACACCGATAAAAAGAGGCAACCCCCATGAGCAACCCGCTACCGATCTACCAAAGCTACATCGACGGTGCCTTCAGCGCTGGCGACAACCTGATCGAAGTTTTCAACCCGGCCAATGGCGAGCGGCTGGGCTCGGTGCCGGAAACCAGCCTGAGCGAAGTCGAGCGGGCCATCGCCGCAGCGCGCACGGCGCAAAAAGCCTGGGCGAAAAAACCGGCCAACGAACGCGCGGGCTATCTGCGCCGCATCGCCAGCAAAGTGCGCGACAACGCCGAGCGCCTGGCGCGGATCATCACCGCCGAGCAGGGCAAGGTGCTGGGGCTTGCGCTGGTTGAGGTGAACTTCACGGCCGACTATCTCGATTACATGGCCGAGTGGGGCCGGCGTCTGGAAGGAGAAATCCTTACCAGCGATCGTCCCGGCGAGAACATCTTCGTCTTTCGCAAGCCGCTGGGGGTGGTCGCGGGGATTCTGCCGTGGAACTTTCCGTTCTTCCTCATCGCCCGCAAGCTTGCGCCGGCGCTGATCACCGGCAACACCATCGTCATCAAGCCCAGCGAAGAAACCCCGATCAACTGCTTTGAATTCGCCCGCCTGCTGGCTGAAACCGACCTGCCCAAAGGCGTGGTCAACATTGTGTCCGGCAAGGGCGGCACCGTGGGCAATGCCTTGAGTGCCAGCGCGAACGTGGACATGGTCAACTTCACCGGCAGCGTCGCCACCGGCCAGCGCATCATGGCCGCGGCTGCGCACAACATCACCAAGCTCAACCTGGAACTGGGCGGCAAGGCACCGGCGATTGTGATGGCGGACGCCGATCTCGATCTGGCGGTGAAGGCCATCACCGCCTCGCGGGTGATCAACACCGGGCAAGTGTGCAACTGCGCCGAGCGGGTTTACGTCGAGCGCAAGGTGGCCGATCAGTTCATCGAGCGGGTCAGCGCGGCGATGGCGGCGACCAAATACGGCGATCCGCTGGCTGAAGAAGGGCTGGACATGGGGCCGTTGGTCAACAAGGCCGGACTGGATAAAGTCGCGCAGATGGTCAAGACCGCTGTGGGCGATGGCGCGCAGGTCGTCACCGGCGGGGCCGTCGCCGACAAGAACGGCAAGGGTTTTCACTACCAGCCGACCGTGCTCGCGAACTGCCGTCAGGACATGGACATCATGCGTCAGGAGATTTTCGGTCCGGTGCTGCCGATCCAGATCATCGACGACCTGGACGAAGGCATCGCGCTGGCCAATGACTGCGAGTTCGGTCTGACGTCCTCGATCTACACCCGCGATCTAAGCTCGGCCTTGCGCGCCTGCGACGAAATCGACTTCGGCGAGACCTACATCAACCGCGAGAACTTCGAGGCCATGCAGGGGTTCCACGCCGGGGTGCGCAAGTCCGGCATCGGCGGTGCGGATGGCAAGCACGGGGTGTATGAATTCACCCACACCCATGTGGTGTACATCCAGATCTGAAGCGACGCGGGATCAATCGGCCCGGTTCGGCTGAACGATCCCGTACTTCTTCATCTTGCGGTACAGCGTCGAGCGGGCCACGGCAAATTCCTCGGCCACACCTGTGATGTTCCAGCGATGACGGCGCAGTGCTTCCAACAGCTGTTGCCCGTCGTCGGCGCTCAGTCGTGCCAGTGGTGGCCGGGCTGTCTGCAACGCAGGCGGCAACGGCGCATCATCCAGTACCTCGACGGGCAGGCAATCGCGATCGATCACGCCACCTTCTGCCAACGCCACGGCGTAACGCAGCACGTTGATCAGTTGACGGATATTCCCCGGCCAGGTGTAGCGAATCAGCAGCGCCATGCTTGCAGCGTCGATCACGCAGCGTTCGCCTCCCGGCTGATCGTGCAACACGGCTTCGATGAGCCCTTGAATGTCACTGCGTTCGCGCAGGGCGGGCAGCTGCAGGGTCATGCCGTTCAGGCGATAGAACAGGTCCTCGCGAAACGTCTTGCTGGCGATCATCTGCGCCAGATTCTGGTGGGTGGCGGAGATCACCTGGATATCCAGTGGCAGCGGCGTATCGGCCCCCAACGGGGTGATTTCCCGCTCGGCCAGCACCCGCAGCAAACGGGTCTGCAAATGCGCGGGCATGTCGCCGATTTCGTCGAGAAACAGCGTGCCGCCGTTGGCGATTTCCAGCTTGCCCTTCATGCCTTTCTTGTTGGCGCCGGTGAAGCTGCCGCTGCGATAGCCGAACAGTTCGCTCTCGATCAGGGTTTCCGGAATCGCCGCGCAATTGAGGGCGACGAAGGGCCCGGCGCGGCGTCGGCTGGCCAGATGAATCGCCCGGGCGAACGCCTCTTTGCCAGTGCCGGTCTCGCCGTTGATGAGGATCGGCAGGTCCTTGTCGAGCACCTTGTACAACCGCGCCACGCTGTGTGTCAGACGCGGGTCGGCGCCGCTGAGCTGGTCCAGCGTCGGCGTGCGACGAAGGGTGGCGACCGGATGGGACTCGGCAGCTTTGTTCGCGCGTACCTTGACCGGCATGCGCAGCCCGACTTCCACCAGGCGCTGACCCTGTTCCTGCTGGCTGCGCAGCCGTGTGGCATTGGCGCCGCCGTTGCACAGGCGCAGCAGTTCCTCGACGTCCACTGGCAGCAATTCGCTGAGCCTGCGCCCCAGCAACAGGCCCTGACCGTGGGTTTCCTGCTCGATGAACGCCGCGCGATTGGCGCCGATGACCCGACCCTGATCGTCCAGCGCCAGCAGCTGCTCGTTGGCCAGGTCGCTGATCTCGTCGCAGGGTTTGATCATCAGCGTCAGGGTGTTGCGGTGGCTGTGGCGGAAATAGGCGTTTTCGATCATCCGCGCGTACATGATCACCAGTTGCAGGGTCAGGTATTGCGCCTCTTTCGGGCCGTTGCTGTTCAGGCAGGAGGCGTTCAGGCAGCCGCGCACGTTGCCCAGGGAATCGAAAATCGGCGACACCGAGCAACTCAGGCGACCGTTCTCGCGCAGGAAATGCTCGTCGCGGTGGATGATCAGCGCGCTCTCCGAGGCCAGCCCCGTACCGATGCCGTTGGTGCCCACCAGCGATTCGTCCCAGCGCGAGCCGATGATCAGCCCCGAATCGGCGTAGGCGCTGCCGGTGGTCGGCACGCGGGAGTCCAGGGCGATGCCGCGCTCGTCGCTGAGCAGCACGGCGAAGCCTGCCTGCCCCACGCGTTTGGCCAGCCCGCTGACGCCCTGGCCTGCGATGGACATGTAGTCGTGATGAAATGCCTGATGCCGGTGAATCTCGGCGGCGCTCAGAATCACCTTGTTGCCGCGCCCGGCAGGCTCAAGGCCATGCTCGACGACGCTGCGATACCACGACTGCACGATCAGGCCGTCGGAAGGCAGGCTGCGGTCGGGGAAATAGTCACCGACGAACGCCTTGAGGTCGGCGGGTCCCTGTTGTGATCGCTGCAACGCCATGAAGCACCTCCTTTTTATTGTTGTGGACGACGCTGAAAGACGAGGGCTTTTCGGCGACGGTCATGACACTCCAGCCTAGCCGCTGAGCGCGATACCGTGAGCGATACAACGCAATCAGGGCTTAAAGCTTCGCCCAGAAGTCCTCGGCAAAATCGCTCAAGGCCATGGCGGGCCTGAACAGGCGGATTTCCACGGGGATGTCCCACGCTTCATCCAGCGCACGCACCAGTTTACCGCTGGTGACTTCAGGCTCCGCCAGGGTTCTGGGCAGCCAGGCAATGCCTTTGCCTTCCAGGGCCATGGACAGCAGCACCGCTGCCAGATGCGAGCTAAACACCGTGTGCAGATTCGGCGGTTGAGCCTCTTTGCGCAGGCGTGCCGAGACGATTCGTCCCAGCCCTGATTCCGCCGTGTAGCCCAGCAAGGACGTTGCCGCAGTGGCGGGTTGCGCCTCGATCAGCCGGGCCTGCAAGGGGATCAGCAGGTCATGGCCCACTATCTTGGAATGGAAGGATTCGGCCGGGAATTGCGGCGGCACATCCGGGTGCTGATGACACAACAAAAACTGCACTTCGCCGCCCAGCAACATCTGCTCGCAGACGCGCATGTTGTCCGAATGCAGGCGAATCGCCTCGATGGGGCTGGTGCGTTCCGCAGCGCGAACCCAGCCTGGAAAAAAGGTGAACGACAGCGAGTGAGTGGCCGCGAAATGCAGCGAACGTGCTTGCTTGCCGGCGACTTCACGGGCTTCCTGGCGCATCTGGTAGAGACGCCGGGTCATCTCCTGAGCGCTGCCGAGCATGTGCTTGCCCGCGTCGGTCAAGGTCGCGCCTTGGGTGGTGCGATCGAACAGATCGACCCCCACCCAGGTCTCCAGGGCCCGGATTCTGCGGCTGAATGCCGGCTGGGTCACATGACGCAATTCTGCGGCGCGGGAGAAGTTGCCGCTCTGGGCCAGCGCGTTGAAGTCTTCCAGCCAAACCAGTTCCATCGTGATGCCGTCCGCGCATTGAGTGCCGCGTTTTTAGCATTGGCCGCCGCGAAAGGTCCAGCCCTAGAGTGAGCCCCAACACGCGCTGCACCTTTGACCGACAATAATAGGAGTCACCCCA